>JBGSMR010000071.1:0-2437 GCA_041740065.1 Chthoniobacterales bacterium | reverse complement strand
CCGAACCTCCGCAGCGCCGGGGTGATGGATTTGCTTATACGGTTATGGCGACTGCGTCGATTGGCTGACCTTCCTATGCGTCATGCAATCGAGGATAATGCCAAAAGAAACGGGCTCGAAACGGACAATTCTCACTGAGAGCTTCGTCGAATTGCCCCAAGCGGTCTATTTCCGGTTCACCAAAAACGCCAGTTCGTCGAGAAATTCCTGCGGCGTAACTCCGCAAGCCGCACAAAATGCCATCCATTCGATCACGTCCAAACGACGCTGTCCCCTTAAAATGTCGCTAACCGTTGATTGGCTCAACTTCATTTTCTTGGACAATACCTCCTGCGAAAGGCCTGCATCGCTTCGGATGCGCCCCAATACCTTCACGAAGCATTCGTAGTTCGATGAATAGATCGACTTGGCCACCCCAAGATTCACTCAAATTAGGCGAGATATCGAAAAAGCTGGTAAAATGCCGAAGATCTATCAATTTCTCCCCGTTCGATTTAAAACTCCCCAAACAAAGCGAGATGAAGACCAAATACCTCATATGCCCGCTCATGGCTTTTTGTGCCGTAGCACGCGGCCAAGAAACCGGAAAAGCCGAACGGATCACAGATCCGCAAAAGATTGTGAACTCCACCACCTACGACCTTGGCGACCATCGATTGACGGTCGAAGAACTGACTAAAGAGGCTCTCCCCATGCCGCCACCTGCTCCGCCTACGGAATTGCGTCCGTCTGCCACGCCTCACAGATCACTTTTCCGTCAACAACTGGGTTTTCTCAGCTTGGGTAGTTCAGTTTATCGCAGGAACGGCCAACCGACCCGCAGTCTCATCACTTACAGGCCACCAGGGAAAAGCAGCACAATCATTTTCTGGTCTTCAGCTGACTGGAGCTTGCTCTCCGGAACTGGGAAACTTACCGACCCGGATGGGAAAACTTGGCATCTCATGCTAATGCTTACCAGCTACGACCTTGATCAGAACACCGCGGCATTCAGAAAGACACCAGCTCCAGCGATCCCGGAGTTTTCGCCGGGGAGCACAACCTGCCAGATCGTTTCCGGGAACGCCACTGTGGAAGACATGGCTCCCATCTACTTGTTCCAAGCTTACTACGACGCGAATCTGCTCGCACTCAAGGCAGCATGGGCCAAGCGGATGGATGATCAAAAGCGGCTTGCCGCCGAGGAGAAAGCCAATCCGCCTCAGCCCGAGGACGTATTCGTTCAGTACCGGATCCTCTCGCCCGAGGAAATTGTCTCCCCTGAACGTAATCCTTCAGCGCCTGAACCATGAAACATACACTTCAGATGTCGCTAGTTCGTCTTTTTATCGTGATTTCAACTTGCGTGGAACTGCTTCCTGCACAAGGAGTGAATCCCTTGAGCATAACGCAGGTATCGCCGACGCAGTTCCAGCTGTCATGGTATGCCAACACCCTCCGACCGTATCAAATCGAGAACAGTCTTGACCTTCAGACTTGGGTCAACCTGACCGGATATATTGAGGGGACAAGCACCCAGCAAGGCGTCCTCGTCAACAAGACAACAAATAAGATGTTCTTCCGGCTACGAACGGGAGCAGTGAGACCCGGGTTTGATTCAAAATCTCTTGCTGCGGGCGATGACAACTTCTCAGGATTGGAACCTATAGGATTTCCGATCAAGGCCTTTCCTACGACAGCTAATCCTGGTCCTTGGACAAATTGCTATGTCAACAACAATGGCAGCATCTCCATTGGAAGACCTGTCCCTGAATTCACACCTCTTCCGCTTCAAACGTCTGCCGAGATACTTAGCGGGCTAGTCGCTCTTATTGCCCCATTTTGGGGTGACGTCCATACCAGCCCGGCAGGGAATCCTGCTTTTGCAAATGGCTCCAAAGTGGTTTCCTACGGACAAGGTTCCGTGGATGGGAGTTTGGCTTTTGGTGTGAATTGGGTTAATGTTGGTTACTACAACAGCAAAACTGACAAGCTCAATAGCTTTCAGCTCATTGTCATTAACCGTGCCGGGACTGGATTGACGGGAGATTTCGATGTCGAATTTAACTACAATCAAGTTCTCTGGGAAACAGGAGGGTATGTCACCAGTGGTGGCATAAACGGATATGGAGGTTACCCTGCCCGCGTGGGAATAACCAACGGAATTGATAGGACGATTGAATCGCAATATTCAGGAGAGACGCTTGTCCAATTGGATTTTAATCCAAATACAAGTATTCGAAACTACTCTTCGGGCCTGATATATCGGAAACGGAACAGCACCGTTCCTGGTCGGCAGATTTTTCAATTTCGAGACGGAAATCTACTAGGCGCGCTCCAAGTTGACGCAGGCCCGGATCAAGACCTTGCGCCCGCCTCTGCAAGCACAACTTTGGCCGGGTCCGCTTCTGATCCCGAAGGCGGATCGGTATCAGTTCAGTGGAGTGTTGTGAAATCA
>JBGSMR010000033.1:0-3202 GCA_041740065.1 Chthoniobacterales bacterium | reverse complement strand
TTTGGGCGTCGTGCGCCGTTGAGTAGAGGCGAGATCGAAGATCTGCCAATTTCGGATCGAGGATCGCAAGAAATTCCTCATCCGGCAGTCCGCCCCATGCATCGGAATACATCGCTTTATGACCAGCGGCACAGACCCCGCGAACGACTAACGCCGGATCGGAGACCCCGGCCAGCACTGAGGGAATCCAGTCTGCAAACTCCACCCAAGACGCAGCCGCATGGAAAACCTTGGGATCCACCCGCAGACAGTGCCAGATTTTGCTCCACCACCATTCCGAAGAATACGTGCCACCGCATTTCGCCAAATACTGAGGGCGTTTCGCGGCAGCCACCTCCGTAATGCGTGCGGCCTCCCACGCGCTCGTGTGGTCTTTCCAGAGCCAGCACTGGGCGTTGATGTTTTTTCGCCATTCCGGCAACGTTCCGAGGGCACGGTTTTTGGCATCCACGGGAATTGGACTGGACCCGGTGGTATCCACTCCGATTCCAATGACCGCTTCCGCAGAAAACCCGGGACGTTTTACGGCTGCCGCCAATGCCATTCGCACGCACGCCTCCAGCGCATTCAAATAATCTCCAGGATGTTGCCTTGCGACGTGCGGGTCGGAGGGATCAAGGAGAATGCCCTCCCGTCCACTCCGGTAGGGGACAACGGCAGAGCCGAACTCTGCGCCATCCCGGCACCGTACAACTAAGGCCCGGACCGAGTTCGTTCCAAAATCTATTCCAAGGGAAAATGTCATCTACCCATGGAATCAGCACTTTCCACGGCTGTAAACAACGCGCATGCTTTACAGCCCAGTGAAAACGAATTTAGTCACTATGCGGGATGTCGCAGCGCGGCTTGTGTTTTCAAAGAATGCGGTTTCGCTGGCGTTATTGAATTCGTCTTCGAAGTCCGATGCGTTTTTCAGTCACATTCGGGGCGCGGTGCTTGTCGGATTGATAGATCAAAACACGGTTCCTGACGCACTGCGTCCGATGCTTGACGAGTTTCCTGTGATTGTGACAGTTAAACGGGCATTGCAGCGAAGGCACATCGACGCAAGTGCTCTTCCGGTGGCTTGTATTTTTTCGTTATACCTGTTGAGTTCAGCGTATGAATGTTCAACAACTTTCCGATCAGAAACCGTTCATCACCGCCGACGGCTCGTCCATTCGGAGCATTCTCGATCGCACGAATGCACCGGTAGAAATGCAGAGTCTTGCGGAAGCGAGCTTGCCGGTCGGCGGCACCACGACAAGGCACTACCATCGTGTGTGCGAGGAAATTTATTTTCTGCTCGAAGGCAACGCTGCCATGGATCTGGATGGAACCGTACGTCAAGTGGGCCCTGGAGATGCAATTCTCATTCCCCCTGGCGCATGGCATCAAATCACCGCGCAAACCGACCTGCGTTTCCTCTGTTGCTGTGCCCCGCCCTACTCGCACGACGATACTTTTTTCGAATAAACGCAACGGTGGAATAACGAAAAGGGAACGGCAATCCCGTTGCATCGGGAAGACTCGTAATTTCGTGGGACTGCCAATCCGCTGCCGGGCGCGATCTGGGGATTTTTTTGTTTCTCATCAAAAGTAAAACCGAATGCGTCTTGAATTCGTTTCACTATTAGGACATCTAATGAAGCGCGGTTTATGAGCACCTCTTCCCTTTCTATTAAACGGACAACCAATCCCTTGGTTGCCTGGCTATTTTCTTCTATCGGCAAAAAAACAATGGTGGCCGTCACCGGCATCCTTTTGGTGTTGTTTGTGACCGGACATCTTGTAGGAAACCTCACATTTTTTGTAGGGCCTGATGTGATCAACACCTATGCGAAAAAACTCCACGACTTGGGGCCGATCTTGTGGGTGATCCGACTGGGGCTCTTGGCGGTCGTCGGGTTGCATATTTATTTCACGATGCTTTTGTGGAAAGAAAATCGCACGGCGCGTCCGAGCAAGTATGAGTATAAGACGCATGTCCAATCGACGGTATTTTCGCGGACGATGCGGCTTTCGGGTTTGGTGATTCTCGCATTTGTGATTTTTCATTTGGCGCATTTCACGCTCCGTGTGATTGATCCGGCTTACAGTCAGATGCGCACGATGTTGGGCGGTCATGAGGTTTTGGATGTGTACCGGATGATGGTTGCCGGGTTCAGTGTTTGGTGGGTGAGTGTCTTCTATGTGATATCCCTTGGGTTGGTTGCATTTCACCTCAGTCACGGGATATCCAGTCTATTTCAGACGCTTGGACTGACCAACAAAAGCCTGCGCCCGACCATTGAACTTGGAGGCAAGTTGCTCGCGTGGGCGTTGTTTGTTGGATTTTCTTCTATTCCGATTTCCATCCTCATCTTCGGCCTTGGTAAAGAGGCCCTGAAATAACATGATCCTCGACGCCAAAATCCCCGCCGGTCCCCTCGACAAGAAATGGACCACTTTCAAAAACAACGCCAAACTCATCAGCCCCGGCAATAAGCGGAAGTTTGAGATCATCATCGTAGGCAGCGGGCTCGCGGGTGCTGCTGCTGCCGCAACGCTCGGTGAGCAGGGTTACAATATCAAATGCTTCTGCTACCAAGATAGCGCACGTCGAGCGCATTCGATTGCTGCCCAAGGTGGCATCAATGCAGCGAAAAATTACCAGAACGACGGCGACAGCGTTTTCCGCTTGTTTTACGATACCATCAAAGGCGGTGATTTTCGCTCCAGGGAGGCAAATGTTCACCGGTTGGCGGAAGTTAGCGCCGATATTATTGATCAATGTGTAGCTCAGGGCGTGCCATTTGCCCGGGAGTACGGTGGGCTTTTGGCTAATCGTTCCTTTGGTGGAGCGCAAGTATCGAGGACGTTCTATGCCCGAGGCCAGACAGGGCAGCAACTATTATTGGGTGCTTATCAAGGCCTGAGTGCTCAAATCGCGACCGGCCAGGTGAAGATGTTTCCTCGCACGGAGATGCTGGATGTCGTGTTGGTGGATGGTCATGCCAAGGGCATCGTGGTGCGAGACATGGTGACCGGCGAGATTTCATCTCATGCGGGCGATGCGGTGCTCATCTGCACCGGCGGGTATGGCAATGCGTTTTACCTTTCGACGAATGCCCGGGGATGCAACGTCACAGCGACATACCGCGCTCACAAGCGCGGCGCTTTGTTTGCCAACCCGTGCTTTACGCAGATCCACCCGACTTGCATTCCGGTCGCCGGTGATTAT
>JBGSMR010000012.1:0-3101 GCA_041740065.1 Chthoniobacterales bacterium | reverse complement strand
TGATTTCCGAGTTGTTTGCAGTAAAGGATTTTATGTCCGGACTTATGCTGATGATATTGGTCGGGAACTTGGGTGTGGTGCGCATCTGAATTCGCTTCGACGAACCAAATCGGGTAAGTTTTCAGTTGATGGTGCAATTACTATCGATGAACTTAAGACGCTTCCCCGTGAAGAAATTTTGACGCGCGTGATGACACTGCCCGATGTTTCCCGCTTGCGCGGAGCGTGATTGGCTAATCCATGCAGGTCCTCGAGTCGATTGCAGAGCTTGCAGGGGTAGGTGGTCCGGTACACCTCGGAATTGGGGTGTTCGACGGCGTTCATCTGGGGCACCAAGCAGTGATCCAATCAGCCATCGGTTGCGCACAGCGCACGGGTGGCATTGCGGTTGCCGTGACATTTGACCCGCATCCTGTCAAGGTTCTGCGGCCAGCGCTGGCTCCGCGCTTGCTCACATCCACGCCACATAAGCTTCGTCTGATCGCGGCGATGGATATTCCATTTCTACTAAAGGTGCGATTCGACTCCGACTTCGCTTCGCTGGCTGCCGAAGAATTTATTGCCATGCTCGTCAATCACGCACGACCGCTTCGGACGATATCGGTCGGTCACGATTGGGCATTTGGTCGTGGACGCACGGGGAATGTCGCGATGCTAATGTCTTTGGGCGCGAAAACAAATTTTTCTGTCGTTGAGGTGGACTCCGTGCTGCTTGACGGTGATCCCGTGAGCAGCACACGCATCAGGAAAGCCGTGCAGACTGGTGGCCTTGACCTCGCATTCCGGTGTCTTGGACGCCGATATTCGATTCTCGGTACCGTCGAGCGAGGCCAGCAGCTGGGACGGACCATCGGGTTTCCCACGGCCAATCTGCGGGCTCACAATGAGCAGTTTCCGCCAGACGGCGTTTATGCAGTTTGGGCTGCAATCGGTATGCATAAGGTCGGTGGCGTTGCAAATATTGGAACGCGTCCGACCATCGAATCGGAGGCTGCAGAGCGTCGGCTAGAAGTGCATTTATTTGGCGTCGACGAAGATCTCTATGAGCGCGACATTGAAGTGGAGTTTGGGGACTATCTGCGGCCTGAGAAAAAGTTTGGCAGCTTAACCGAGTTACAAGCTCAGATTGGTCGGGACGCTGCGGATGCCCGCCGATTGCTTTCTTTATGAGCATGGAAGCCACTGCCACCATGCTAGCAAGTGCTCTAGTGGCAGGTCTTCTTTTTACTGGCTGCGCCGGAAAGACACCGGAGCCGGGTGCGCCCTCCGAAGTTCAGGCTGACCTTGTGGATGTGTCTTTGAACTCCTTCACCGGAAGATACAGCTTCCGTCCGATCCAGCGGCGCAATAGCGCACAAGCATCGACTTCGCGTAAGTCCTCCCGACCCCGTTAGGTCAAAGGTTTGTCTGCCTTCACGCTTTCTGAATCAATTCGATTTCGTATCCTTCAGGTGCGTCTAGGAATGCGATGACAGACCCGCTGGATGTTTTGGTCGGACCATCACTCAGCGGATATCCAAGCGCTTCGGTGTGCTTTGCAAAAGCTTCGATGTCGTCCACCTCAAAGGCCAAATGCGTGATGTCCGGACCCACTTCTACAGGGCCACTTTCGTCAAACTTACAGATCTCGATCTCAACATCGCTTCCTGGCGTTGCGAAGAAAACGAGCTCTGATCCGCGTGGGCTTTTTGATCGGCGGGTCATTTCCAGACCCAGAACGTCTTGATAGAAGTGAATTGTTTTTTCCAGGTTGGAAACCCGGTAGCGGGTGTGCAGGAGGCGCTTCAGCATTTGATCACTTTATCAGGAGAGGCGAAATGCGGAAGTTCAAATCGAACGCATTTACGGGATCAGGTGTGTTTTCACCTTTGCGCGGAGCCTTGCCAGGAGGCTATAGAGCCCAAAATACGTGCGGTTGACATAAATGGTGTGAGGTGACCCACGGACCCCACGGGGATTGCGGATGATCTCATTTTTCTGCGACTCGATGCCCAGATCATAAATTGCCTTCATGAAGTCCGGATCGCCAAAATCAAATTCCGCGCTTCGGAATGGCCGTGCGACCAATTCCAATGACCCTCGGCACAACGCAATGATTTCATTCCGGAAGGATTCGTCATCGTCCGGTTTTAGCACATTCAATGACTCCAACGCCTCGCGCAACCGCGTAGGATCTGCAATCAAGGCTGGATCAAGAAACTGAAACTGGAGGTCATAGAATTTCGAATCCAACGTTTTGGTGCACCCAAAGTCCAGCACCCAGAGAGCGCCGTCAGCTACTAGGAAATTCCCCGGATGCGGATCCGCATGAAAAACACGGAGCACGTGAATCTGATGGTGATAAAAATCCCACAGCGCCTGGCCGATCTGGTCCCGCAATGCTTGGTCAGCCTCACCATCGGCAAAGCGATCTAGCGGCATTCCCTCGATCCAGTCCATGGTCAAGATTTTTGCGGAAGAGAGATCGGCGTGATAGCCTGGAAAACGCACGTTTTGCAGATGCGCTGACGCTTCGGATAGCCGAATAGACGATTCTAACTCCCGCGAATAATCAGTTTCCTCCAACAGGCGTGCCTCGACCTCGGCGAAATACGCAGCCACGTCGCGTTCCTTGAGTCCAAGGATCTGCAAGGCCAGCGGTTTTACCAATCGAAGGTCGTTTTGGAGGCTATCTGCAACTCCGGGGTATTGGACCTTTACGGCAAACTCTTGGGTTCCGCGGCTCGCTTTGTGGACTTGCCCGATGGATGCACCATGGCGCGCCTCTTGGGAGAACGTGTCGAAAATTTCTCGCGGCTGTTTTCCGAATTCGCGTTGGAACGTGCGAACCACCAAGGGATACGAGAGCGGTGGAGCGGAATATTGCGCCTGTGAGAACTCACGGGCGTAGGCGTCCGGTAGGAGGTTTTTATCGATGCTGAGCATCTGCGCGAGCTTGAGCGGCCCACCCTTGAGTTCGCTGAACGTGCGATAGACTGCCTTGGCATTTTCCTCATGGAGCGCAGTGGTGTCCGAGGAGCCTCCCATGGCACGACGCCCGTAGTGTTTGAGATAGTTCAATCCGACGACTGCACCCGTGCCTGCCAGTGCCGCCGAGCGGG
>JBGSMR010000010.1:0-13845 GCA_041740065.1 Chthoniobacterales bacterium | reverse complement strand
GCGGCATCTTTGAACTCGATCAGATCAATGCCCCCATTTGCCTTCGCGGCGAGGAGTCTGTTTTCCAGTGACGCATCCTTAATGAGCGCGATATATTTTGTTTTCAAACTTTCCATGGGCGTAGTTGTGACCCATTGTCGTCCGATGCTCTCCAACACATCGAGTCCGCCACTCTCCCGAGCGCAGGCGATCACTCCTTCATCCGCCGAGAGCACGGCCAAGGCGACATATTTCAATGAGACATCGGTGAGAATGGGCACATTCCGCCATGTATCAGTCACTTCGATCAGATCCACCCCTCCCAGTGCTCTGGCCGCGATGATCGCTCTTGGAGAGGCCGCATCTGAGGCGTGGGCAAGGGCGGTATAGAGCGTTTTATCTTGAGTGATGCGTTCGGCCCGGTTGAGCTCTCCGTTGCCATTGCTATCGCGCCAAAGGGCATCGATGCCGCCATCGCTTCTCGCTGCAAGAACTGCGGATTCTTGCCCCATATCATCCACGAGGGCAACATAGGAGATGGTGAGTTCGAGTAGTGGTCTCCAAGTTTCCCATTTACCTGTATCTGGATTCAGGTAAATCATTTCAAAGCCGCCTTCTATCGGGGAACAGAATGTTGCGCCATTGGCAGCACTTCCCAAGCGGTTGGGTGCCATGGCGCCATAGGGGCGAGATCTATGAATCGTTTCTGCAATCCAGTCGCTACTATTATTCTTGAGGAGAAGATTGAAGTCGCCTTCTTCTCCTTGAGAAGTTTGAGAAAAAAAGGCGGAGATCGCGATTACTACGGCGAGCCGGACGAGATGATTTGAGTAAAGTATCACAATAAGAAAGGGAGAAAAGTGTTTGAAGCAGATGAGATGGAGCCTTAGAGATGACAAAGTGTGACGCGGCGGTTTCTATTGTCCGTTGTTTTCATCCCGAAACCACGAATCTGGAGCCAATTTGTAAGGATGACTCACCACATGACCGTCGGCAAAGAGAACATTCACCTGCTTCTGGTTGGGTAAAGCCCGCGCTTCCCACATGAAAGCGGCACTTTGTTGCCCCATCACAAGGTCGTATGGCATATTTTTAGGCTGGAAGAATTCGCTCAGCACCCAAAGCTTGGAGGGTTTGGCTATGCTGACCAGCTTGGCTCCCGTGTCAGGTTGGTGGCCAATATACGCACCGCCTATACCCGCAAAGTTATAGGCTCGGATGTTCAAACAGTAGGAACGAGCCGGAGCAGTCAGCGATACATCGCCGGGCCATTTGAGTCCAGAATTCCGCGCCTCTCTATCACCCGGGGCTTTCCAAATGGCGACGCCATCTCTGGCATCGAGAAAATCGACCAAGCCCGTATCCCACTTTCTATCTGGCGGAAGAATTGCGGTTCCGTTTTCAGCGGCGTACTGAGCCATCATTTGCCCGATGCCCCGGAGATTACTCACGCTTTTCGCGGAATCCGCCGATGCCCGCACGCGTCCCACCACCGCAAAGATCAACGCGGCAAGAATTCCAATAATTGCGACCACCACAAGAGTCTCGACCAAGGTAAAAGCCGTGAACCCGATGGGAGAGAATCGTACGGGACGATTGGGTCTGCTCGATTTGTTGTTTGAAGCAATTGGGAGGTTATTCATCTTGGGTTTGGTTGGGACGTCGAAGTCGATCACAACAGTCTTTACTGGACGACGGCTGCGATCAATTGGAATTATCCCTCACTTTGAGCCGTTTCTCGTTTTGTAGTCTTGGCTATTTATGATTATCGTCCAGTATAACCCCTCAATATGAGCCTACTAGAGCCCTTTCGCCATGCCCTGCCTGTCCATCAATCGCTCTTTCACACCGCCTTCTACGTCACCCACGCAGGTTGGGATCCTTTCCAGCCGGGAAGTTTAACTGACCGAGGCGATGGGCCGCTGTATCGATTCGACTGGAACGAGGGCCGGATCCTTCCGGATTTCTGTCTAGCACTCCTCACGGCGGGCAGCGGAGAGTTCGAGACCCGCTCTTATAAAGGGCCACTTGGACCAGGAGACACCTTTTTCTACAAGGCGGGGGAGTGGCATCGGCATCGACCGTCG
Source organism: Chthoniobacterales bacterium (assembly GCA_041740065.1). Lineage (GTDB taxonomy): Bacteria > Verrucomicrobiota > Verrucomicrobiia > Chthoniobacterales > JAATET01 > JBDNGG01. The sequence continues at coordinate 11,779 of JBGSMR010000010.1, read as the reverse complement.
CCAAAAAGCGGATGGACGATTCTCTGGCTCAATTTCAACGGCAACGACCCCATTCGATGGATGAAAAATCAGGCATTCCAAGTTAGCCAGAACAAGCCGATCATAAAGAATCAGCGCCTCTTCCACGACCAATTCGAGTATCTGCTGGAATGCGTTCATCGCGATCCGACCGCAAATTCGCTCAATTTGTCTCGCCAAGCTCTTGGCTTGATCTCCCATTTCGTGAAGGAACCCGTCGGCGATAATGAAACAGGCCACTCTGCGATTGCCGACGAGATTGTCAGGACGGCCATCGAATACATCTGGAATTTTAGCCATGGGATCGTGGACGTCCCTGCCGTGGCAGAATGGGTCGGGATTGCTCGCCGCACGCTTGATCGTCGGTTCCATGCCGCAACGGGCCGCAGCGTTTTGGATGAAATTCAGTTCTGCCGCGTCACGCGCGCTGTCACTCTTCTCGAAGAGACCGATCTTGGAATCAAACAAATCGTCCACCGTGCGGGTTTTCGCAGCGAAGAACACCTTCGTCGAGCATTTCAGAGCACTTACGGAAAGTCTCCACTGGCTTACAGAAAACAAAATTTTCTGTGAGGATTGCAGCGGCTGGCAGCTTTCAATTCCTAAACCGCTGCCGTTTCATCGGCTAAAAAACCGGCTTGGGCAATTGATGTGCGCCCAAGCCGATGTTGGAAGTCAGAGCCGATTACGGAGCCCGGTCAGCAGATTTTCCGCCGACGCATGGCGATCGCGAGAACCGCCCCAGCCAGTCCGAGGAGGCCAGCCGTGGCAGGCTCAGGAACGGCCGCGAGACGGTATCCGTTCACGAGGACGCTGTCCTCCGACGAAACGATGATGTCTTGAGTCGTCGCATCAGCCGTCCAAGTGCCAATCACGAATTGCCCCAGTCCGCCGTCAGTTCCTGAAACGTTCTGCCCGAGGGTCACCGAACCGCCGACGAGAATTGAACGCGTAGCGGCCAGAGTTCGCGAATCGTTGGTCCAGATTTGGAACTGGTATTCCTGACCAATCGTCAGACCGGTGAATCCAAACGTTGCAGGTCCCGCCTGAAAGGAGGCCGATTGGAGGAGAGTCTGGTATGGCGCTGAAAGAGCGCTGAAATCGCCACTTGCAGATCCGAAAGCGGTGGCGTTATTTCCCCATGGGGCTCCCGGTTCAATGCCGGAAAATCCGATCCCATTGACGGTGGGATTCGCCAATGCACCGAAATTAAACGCGCCGACGTCGACGCCAGTGGCATTGATATCGGTGTCCGCCGAGATGGTGGTGGCAGCGCCCCAAGTAATGACCGCCGCCTGCATGGGCAGGGAGTATGTTAGAACCAGTGCGCCGAGAAGTGTGAAGTACCGGGTGGAAGCAGGGATTTTCATAGACTTCCAAATTATATTTCACAGTGGCGTCAGGCAACAGAATTAATCCCTCAATTTCGGCCACGATTTTTTCGATGGTTCAAACGTGATCCGAAGAAACGCGGTGCCATTCGCGCTCATTTTGCGCCAGAAGCGAAATTGGCATTGCACGTCTCAAGCTGCGAGGCATTATCTTTTATTGAACTATTCACCCCTCTCAACCAGTGAAAATTAGCGACATCGAGATTCGAGCCTGCAAGACGAACGCGCACGCCCTCAAGGCGTCGGACTTGCGCGAAGGAAACGGAAAAGAATTTCATTTTTTGGTCGTTACCATGCATACGGATACAGGTTTGCAGGCCGAGTCGTTTGGTTTTGCGAGTGCCTCGGCTCTCGGAGCCGCGAGATTGGCGGCGGATCTATTGAAGCCGTTTTTTCTTGGACGCAACCCGATGTTTCGTGAGAAAAACTGGCAGGACTTTCAGGTGGCAGATCGTTGGTGGCTTCTTACACCAATTTACTCTTATGGCCCGTTCGATATCTGCTGCTGGCTGCTAGCAGCGAAGGCTGCCGGCCTTCCCCTCTACCAATACATCGGCGCCTACCGGGATCGGGTGCCGATCTACGGCAGCTCGCTCATCTTATCCACGCCGGAGGAATATGCGCGGCAGGCCGGACAGCAAAAGGACGCTGGCTGGGCGGCCTATAAATTGCATCCTCCCGGGCGCTTCAAGTTCGACTTGGAAGCCTACCGGCTATGTCGCGAGGCAGTCGGCGAGGACTTTCCGTTGATGGCGGATCCAGTGGCGGCTTATGATTACGCCCAAGCCCTGAAGATGGGCCGCGAGTTGGAGAAGCTAAATTACTCCTGGTTTGAAGAACCTCTCCCCGACGTGGATTTCTACGGACTCAAGAAATTGACCGCAGCGTTGGACATTCCGATCTGCGGGACGGAAGTCATCTCTGGCAGCCACTACAGCGCGGCGCAATGCATCGCTGAACAAGTAGTGGATATGGTGCGCAGCGATGTCTCTTGGAAGGGCGGCATCACGGCGGTTCTGAAGACGGCGCATCTAGCAGAATCGTTCGGCATGTCGTGCGAGTTGCACACCGCGATTTTTCAGCCGCTCGAGTTGGTGAATTTACACTGTTGTGCAGCGATCAAAAACTGCAGTTACCTCGAGGTTCTGTTGCCTACGGAAGATTTCCAATTTGGTCTCAAAACTCCGATTCCGATTGAGGGGGGGCACGCGATCCTCCCTGAAGGCGCGGGACTCGGCATTGATTTGGATTGGGACTTTATCGACAATTGCACTCTGGAGATATTATAAACTTATGAGCACACTTCTTGACAACAAAGTCGTTTTTTTAACCGGCGGTTCCACGGGCATCGGTCTCGACTGCGCCCGCGCCTACGCTGCGGAGGGAGCACGCGTAGTGCTGTGCGCTCGCAATGGGGAACTATCCGAAAAAGAAGCCCGTCAACTGCCGGGCGAACACTATGGCATCGCTTGCGACGTATCCGTCGCGGCGGATGTGGAAAAGGCGATCACTTTTACGCTGGAAAAATTCGGTCAATTGGACGTTATCCATAATAACGCCGGGATCGCGACGCCCTCCAAACGCCTGCACGAAACCTCTGATGAAGAATGGGAGGCCGTTCTTGATATCAATTTGAAAAGTGTGCTCCACACCACCCGTTTTGGTTACGCTGCCTTGAAGGCTCGCCAAGGATGCATCCTGAATACCAGCAGCTTGGTGGGAGTCATCGGCCAGAGCAACCACGCGGCCTACACTGCCACGAAAGGCGCGATGAATACGCTCACGAAATCCATGGCACTCGACTACGCTGCAGATGGAATCCGCGTCAATGCGGTATGCCCAGCCGGAACATGGACGCCCATGCTTCGCACTTGGGCCAGCGAGCAACCCGACCCCGCTGGCATTCACCGCTACCTCGATGACATCCACCCGCTGGGATATTGTCCCGAGGGCGATGTGATTGCGGATGCGTGCGTCTTCTTGATTTCCAACAAAGCGCGCTTCGTTACCGGTCACATCATGCACGTCTCTGGTGGGGCGGAGATCGGCTACAAACGCTAATATGGAATCCAAAATGCCGCGCGACACAGAGAAAGGTGACAATCCCATCGCCTCCATCGTCACAAAAGATCGGCGATTCCCTCTGGGTGCCTGCGCGGGCAGCGACGCGATTCATCGCGATCCTGTTTATTCCTATGCCGTGAGTGAACTCCATACCGCCAGCGGATTGGCAGCCGATGGTTTTGCTTTCACTCTGGGCAAGGGGAACAATCTGGTCTGCGAGGCGGCCTCAATCTTAGGAGCCAGTCTCGTCGGGCGAGGCATCGAAGAAATCATGGCAGACTTCGGCGCATGGCAGCAGCGTGCCAGCAATGAACAACAGCTCCGCTGGCTCGGCCCACACAAGGGCGTCGTCCACTTGGCCCTGGCCTCCGTGACAAATGCTTGCTGGGACCTCTGGGCTCGCACGCGAGGCGTTCCGCTCTGGAAGCTTCTCCTCGATCTCACCACCGACGAACTCCTAGCAACCCTTGATTGTTCTTTTGTTGAAGACGTGCTTTCCGTCAATACAGCCCGCGAAATCCTGGAGTCCGCTCGTGCGACTCGCCCCGAGCGCTTGGGCATCCTTACGCATGGCTACCCCGGCTACGACACGTCGATTGGCTGGTTTAACTACTCTGACGATCAAGTTGCCGCCAACGTTAAAAAATCCATCGCCGCAGGATTCACCGCCATGAAGCTAAAAGTGGGTTCCAATGACATGGAACGTGACATTCGCCGCGCAAGACTCGTGCGCGAAGCTGCTGGCTCGCAAGCACGACTCATGGTGGATGCAAATCAACAATGGACTGTCGCGCAGGCCGTGGAATTTGCGCGGCAAACGCACGATCTCGATCTCTTCTGGATCGAAGAACCGACCCACCCCGACGATGTCGTCGGCCACCAAACCATCGCCAAGGCGATTGCACCGACGCGCGTCGCAACCGGGGAACACGTTCCTAACCGCGTCGTTTTCAAAAACTACTTTCAGCAACGCGCTCTGGCATTTTGCCAAGTGGATGCGGCGCGCGTCGCCGGAGTGAGCGAGTTTCTAGTGATCAGTCTGCTCTCGCGTCACTTCGAAATTCCCGTTGTTCCCCACGTCGGCGACATGGGGCAACTCCACCAACATCTTGTCCTCTTTAACCACATCGGCATGGGTCACGAGGCTCTCTTCCTCGAACACATCCCGCACCTGCGCGACGCATTTCAAGAACCTGTCTCCATCAGTAACGGAGTGTATTTAACACCCACCCAGCCCGGTGCCTCCTGCACCCTTAAATCCTAAATTCCATTTCCATTGAAACTCAGCGACTACCCGATCGAAAACTACCTTGCCACTTCCATGCGCCACCGCTTTGTGGATGAATGGTCACGTCCGGGACTCACCAATTTCCTCGGCAGCGTGCAGTGTGATGCCGACCCGACCGGGCTGCGTCACCCGATCTTCCCGCCCGTCTCCGGGGCGGAGGAATGGACCGCCTTTCTCACCGTGAACGGCACGTTCCTGCCCTCCTCGGGCGTCGAGGTGGACGTGCGCTGGTGCCCATGGCAGGTGCGCCGCACGGCAACAGTCGGGGTCTGGAAAATCGAGAGCGTGCTGGCGATGGTTCCCGGCGAACACGCCATCGTACAGAAAATAGAAATCACCAACACCGGCTCTGAGGCGGCGGTGTTGGACGTGGCACTGCGGATGTCGGGGCGCTGCGTCAACCGGGGCCTGCAAGGCTGGTCGTGGGTGGTTCCGTCGGTGGCCACCACCGTCGGGGATCTGCACGGGTCAAGCGGATTGAATCCGTGCGTCGAGATTTTCCACGGAGCCGGAAAACTTTTTACCTATCCCCAAAACCCAGCCGCGGCGTGCTACCAGACCTTGCAACCCCCGCCTCACCGCTGGAACCGCAACGGCGACGCGGCTTATTCGTTCGACTGTCCCGCCGGAGGAAGCGTGACTCTGGACTTTGCGCTGGTTCTGGAAACCGACGGCGGGGCCGCCGTGGAGGCGGGCACTCGCGTGGTGGCCGATGTGCCGGGATGCATCGCCCGCGCGGAAACCGCCTGGAAACAGACGTGGAGCGCGGCCTTCCAGCCGGACAATGATTTTTTCAGCGGCAGCCTCGAAGACCTCGATCTGCCAGCGTCCCTCGCGCCGGTCGCGGTGAGCGGCGTGCTCGGGCTGCTCGCCCACCGCCGGACGCTCCGCGTGCTCGACGGCGTGCCGCATTACAACATCCTGACCCCACGCCGGTGCGAGACGGCATTCTATAATTGGGACTTCTGCCTCGCCTCCCCCGCCTTGGTGCGGCTCGACCCGGAAGCGGTCTGGCGGCACCTCGCCATCGTCTGGTCGCAGGACGACTGGCGCAAATACAACCAGTATAACTTCATGACTGGCGAAGGCTTCGGCTGGCCCTACCGCGCCGATACCTTCAACCTGTTTTTCGCCCACTGGAATTTGTGGGAGGCCAGCAGGCACTCCCCGGCGCTGCTCGACCGGGTTTTCCAGACCCCGCGCGGATCGCAAACGTTTCTCGTGTGTCTGGAGGAACTGGCATTTGAATTTCGCTCCTCGCTGAACCCGGCCTTCGGCCTGGCCGACTTCGGTGGCAAGGAGGGCTTGATGGAATGCGTGACCACCTACGAGCACATGGTGGCTTCGCTGAATGCCGGAGCCGTCTGGTGCCTGGAGCGGCTCGCCGATCTGCGGGAGGAAACCGGCGCCCCGGACAAAGCCGCGCCTCTGCGCGAGGAGGCCGCGCGCCTCGCCGCCGCGGTGATGGATCAGCTCTATGTGGACGGAGCCGGATTTTTCCAATGCCTGCTGCCCGATGGCCGCCAGCGCGACGTGCGCCTCGGCTACGATACCGGCATGGTGCTCTTCGGCATGGGCGAGCGGCTCACCGCCAACCAGCAGCAGGAGATCGTCGCGTTTTTCCAAAGCGAGTTGCAAACCCCCGGCTGGCTGCGCTCGCTCTCACCGCAGGATGCCGACGCTACGGTCAGCGGCACCCGCGCCGACCACCAGTTCTGCGGATCCTATCCCGCCTGGCCTGCGCTGATCTGCCTCGGGTTACTGAAAATCGGCCAACGTGAAATCGTGACCGACTGGCTATCCGGCATTGCCCGGACGGCGATGCAGGGGCCGTTCGGCCAGGCGCATTGGGATGAATCCATCGTGCCCCCGACCGCTGGCGGCGCCACCAAGGTGACCGATGAACTCCCGCATGGCACCCATTGGTCGGACATCTCCGGCGCCCTGTTTTATGAAGTGCTGAGCGAGCTTTACGGGAATGACTGATCCGAGCACCGCCTATCGCTGTGCGCCAAAAATGTGGCGCGTGATCGCGCTTTTCGTTGGAGCCATTCTCCTCGGAACAGGGAGGCCCGCTCCAGCCCAGATCGGCGGCAACGACCGCTTGCCGGACGGCTCGACATTCGTCAGTTGGGAGCAAAAGGAACAATGGACCCGCACCTATCACGTGGCCCAAGAGCAGGACGGTGCATCCGATGCAAACCCCGGAACCGTCGATCGGCCATGGAAAACCATTCAGAAGGCAGCGGAAACTCTCCTGCCCGGTGAGAGGGTTCTCATTCATGCGGGAACCTATCGGGAGTGGGTTTCACCTCAGCGAGGAGGCGACGACGCCAATACCATGATCGGTTATCAGGCCGCTCCGGGCGACAAGGTCATCATCAAGGGTTCGGATTTGTGGAAACCAACTTGGAAGCAAATCGCCTCACAAGTGGGTAACGGCATCTGGAAAGCAGAACTGCCAGAAGCCGCGAGGCATGGTGCGAGTTTTTCAATGCCAAATTTCCTTCGCCTCGATGCTTGGAAGCAACCCGGCTCGGAATACGAAGAATATTACAAGACAAAGGAGTGGGTTTTCCATCCGGAGAACGAGCAAGGTTACGCCCTGCGTCGCGGCCAGCTTTTTCTCGGCGGGAAGCCACTCACTCAGGTGCTCACCTACGAAGATCTCTTGGCAGCAGAAAACGTCTTCTGGGTCGAGGGTGATCACACTCTCGCCATCCGTCTCGCTGCGGAGGAATCACCTCAGGGAAAAACCTTCGAGATTACCGTCCGTCCTCAGGTGTTCGCGCCGCGACGCAAGTTTCTCGATTATCTGCGAATCAGTGGCCTCACCCTCCTTCACGCTGCCAATGGTGTCCCCAGCCCCGATCCGCAACGGGGATTAGTCAGCGCGATGCTGGGCCACCATTGGATCATTGAGGACTGCGAAATCGGCTACGCGAACACCATAGGCGCAGACATTGGGGGCCAAAAGTGGGAGCTCAACGAAGGACGGATGCTGGGATGTCACATCGTGCGACGCTGCCACTTCCACAATTGTGGAATCAATGCTCTCGACGCTTGGCACGCTGGCGCAAACCAACAGCTCCTGATTGAACAAAATCTCTTCGAGAAGAATGGCGCACTCCCCCTCCACGAACATTTGGAAACCGCCGCCGTCAAGCTCCATCGCGTGACCTCCAGCCTGTTTCGAAAAAACATCTTTCGTCACAACTCCCACGGCCCCGCTCTCTGGTTGGATGGCGAATGCACGAACTCCCGGGTGACGCAGAATTTGATTTATGACACGAAGAGCAGCGGGTTCGGGGCAATCTTCATCGAAATCAATCACGGCCCGAACCTAATCGATAACAACATCATTCTGAACACCGATATTCACGGAATCTATTCCACCGATGCCGCACGAATCATCGTGATTCAGAACCTTATCGCCAACTCTGCGAAAGGGTCGGCAATTCATATTTTTCGTGCAGGACGCTGGCGTTTTGGAAATCGAATTCCGTGGGAGGACGAAAGTTGGATCGCCGCGAATATTTTCGTCGACGTGGATCGCTATGTGCAGCTCCCCAACCTCACGAGCCGAAGCGATTTCAACGTCTTGGGCGGCCAGCCCCAGGATGCCGGGAAAGCATTCGGACTCTTCAGCGAATATCGAACCGCGAACAACGGCGACTACGATCTCGCTCAGTGGAGGGACTTAGGGCTTGATGTCCACTCAGTCGCCCCGCCTCTGCGCGTCCACTTTAACGAATCGTCGCTCGAGCTTGCGGTCGAAGCACCCCCCGATTTCATCCCTCAGGCTGCCAAGGTTGGCAAATGGGATCGATTGCCGAGCATGGCTTTCGTCTTCGAGTTGATTCAAGAAGATTTTCTCGGAAGAACCAGAACCCAGCCAGTTCCAAAAGATGATGCTCAGGAAATGATCGGCCTCCCACGGCCGAGGGCGATGGACATGGGTCCCCTGTGGGGGATGAATTTCGATGGCGAGCCGTTGAAAATCGATCCGCGCCACTGAAAATCACACTCGCTCGCGTGGAACCGTGGGAAATGGGGTCAGTGTGCATATTCTTGCAATTATTCGGCAGCATGTGTTCCAAGTTCGCCTCCGGCGGAAGAAGGCGATGCTGATCTTTCTCTGTGTGCATAGGCAATGTCGGCAGTCTGACAACTCACCTTCGTGGATTCCAATCGATTGCGCCCGGTTTCATTCTAAAAAGTAGCGTCTTTACATGGGTCGGCATTCTCGAAATGCAAGAATATGCACACTGACCCCTTGTTTCGGGATTCCCGCAGAATGATCCACGCGTCGCCACCACCGATGCCGCACTCCACTGGACGACCCTTCCGGAATCGCTGCTCATCATCGGCGGCGGTGTGATCGGCATCGAGTTTGCCTGCATGATGCAGGCCCTCGGCACCGACGTTGCCATTCTCGAAAAGGCCCCGCGCATTCTTCCCGAGATGGACGAGGCGCTGGCCAGCGGCATGGCCGATATCCTGCGCAAGCGTGGCGTCAAGATCCACACCGGCTGCGAGATCCTCGATTTCCAAGTCGCGGAATCAGGCTGCCGCGCCACTCTTGCCGGCGGGGTGATGGTCAGCGGCGAGCGCACGCTGATGGCCGTGGGTCGCCGTCCGGCAACCGGCGACATCGGTTTGGCAAATATCCAATTGACCACCGACCGTGGGTTTCTCAAAACCGGCGACGACCTCTCTGTGGCACCCGGCATCTTCTGCGTCGGCGATGCCAACGGCCTCTGCATGCTTGCCCACGCCGCATCCGCGCAGGGCCGGGTGGCCGCCCACCGCGCACTTGGCCACGCCATGGCCATCCCCAAGGTCATCCCATCCGCAGTTTACACGTTCCCCGAAATCGCCTCCATTGGCCTCACCGATGAGCAGGCGGCAAAACAGGCCATCGCCACCGCGTCGGGCACATTCCCGTTGCGCAACCTCGGCAAGGCGATGGCCTCTGGCGAGACCGCGGGCTTCGTCAAGGTCCTGCGCGAAAGGGACAGCGGTGTCCTGTTGGGCGTGCATGCACTTGGCCACAGCGCCATCGAATTCAGCACCGCCGCACTAGCCCTCATCGGCAGCCGGGCTTCCGCCAAGGATCTCGCCGGTCTCGTATTTCCTCATCCTTCCATGAGCGAGGCCATGGCCGAAGCAGCGGAGGATTCCTACTCCGCCGCACTCCACCTTCCAGCACGCCAGACGCAGTGACTTTTTGTGGATCCTGTTAGAACGCCATGCGTCCGTTATCCACGGGGAGGACAACGCCGTTGATGGAGGAGACAGCGTCGGAGGCGAGGAAGAGCACGGTTTGCGCCACTTCTTCGGGTCGGCCGTAGCATCCGGTTGGGTTGCGGGCAATCACCTGAGTGCTCACCTTGCCGGGATCGCCTAATAAAAAGGGTCGGTTCCGCTATTTCACTTTTCTAGTTGATAATCTGTGATGGTCATTGTGCTTGGGGATCCGCCGTGAAGTCGTGAGGCGATGGACCTATCCGAAGTTTTGTGTTTGAGGTCTGATTGCGGTTTTAGTTTTGGTCCGGTTACTCGGAGGCGCGGAGCGCTCCCAAGTTCCCCCCGAACCGCGGGGTTATGGGGGCGCGTAGCCCCCATTGCTAAGTCTGTAAGACTCACTTTTTAAATCGCTCTCCAAATTGGATTGCGAACTGCCTTACGGCCGAACTCCACGTCACGGGTGGATTTTTCCACTTTACGGTGATGTTTCGCAAGGCCAGATAAATCAATTTGATCGCCGCCTCGTCGTTTGGAAAGTGCCCTCTGTTTTTGATCACCTTGCGCAACTGCATATGCAGGCTCTCAATCGCGTTGGTCGTGTAGATCATCGTCCGGATCTCTTGCGGGTAGCTGAAGAACGGGATGACTTCCTGCCAGTTGCGGTTCCCGCCGATCGCCCCGACTCATCACAGGATAAATCGCTCCCTCGTATTCGAATCTTAATTGCCTCGGCCTCTTTTCCCGGTATCCGACCCCTCGCAGTCCAGTCAACGTGAAATAGCTGGACCGACCCCTCTCCTCATGTCAGTGCTTCGACGTCCGGGCTGGTGGTGCGGATTTCCAGGTCCTTCAGGTTCGTGCTCTGGATGGAATCAATCGTTTTCTGAACCCGTCGGGCGATGCTCAAAAGTGCCTCCTCGGAGCGCGCATCTTTTTCGGAAAATTTGGCTTCGATGGTGACGATTTCTGGCTGGAATGTCATTTTGGAATGGCCGGTGATTTCGAGTGTGGGTGAGGTGGGTTTCGTCGTTCGGGTGTTGTTTTTTTGGGTTGAGCGGGTGTTTCGCGGATCGGGAGTTTTCTTTGTAGCGTTGTCTTCGTAAATAAGAGAAAGTGCTGAGAAATGCGTTTTTCTAGGGCAGTCAATACGTTTTGAATGCAGAAGATTTCAGTCGTTTTTTGAATCATCGGTTATGCTGGCTGGATGCATTTCCGCCCCATCATTCCTCGGCAACTGGAGGTCTTTGGAGCCGGAAGCAACTTATGGATGTTTTGGACCTTAAGTTGGTGGCATTCTATTCGGGGCTTTCCGCAAATCGTGACACAGGCAAGTCTCGGTGACCGCGGGCGTTTGCCTGAAAAATGTCGTTTTGACCACGCCCACTTTATCTGCGACAGTGCCCCCATGACGGCAACACTTGAAGAAATCACGCGGACCGCGCTTCAATTACCAGTGAGACAGCGCCTTGCATTGGCAGGATTCCTGCTCGAAACTCAGGACATTTCCTCTGACACTGGCGTAGATGCTGCATGGGACCAAGAGATTCAGGACAGAATCAAGGCGGTGGACGGTGGTGCCGTGACTGGGATTTCATACCAAGACGTGATGCTTGATGCAGAAAAGCGTCTGGCTCCTTGAATGTTTTCTTTGTCCCCGAGGCCAAGGATGAGTTTCTCGATGCGATTGCATATTACGAAGAGGCACGATGCGGCCTTGGCGAACGATTTAAGGCAGAAGCCGATCGCTGTATTCTTTGGATTGCAGATC
>JBGSMR010000009.1:0-3928 GCA_041740065.1 Chthoniobacterales bacterium | reverse complement strand
CTTGTGGCAGCATCTTTTTTGGTTTTTTGGTCATCCCGAGGTTTACATTATGATTCTACCCGCAATGGGCTTCGTCTCGGAAATCATGCCGGTATTCTCGCGGAAGCCGATTTTTGGATACAAGGCGATGGTGTATGCCATGATCGCCATCGGCGGACTGGGATTTGTGGTCTGGGGTCACCACATGTTCGTGAGTGGCATGAACCTGACGGCAAGTGCGGTTTTCTCGATATCGACTATGATTATTGCTGTGCCATCTGCCATCAAGACTTTCAACTGGCTCGGCACTGTGTGGAAGGGATCGATTGAATTCACCACACCGATGTGTTTTGCACTTTCCTTTGTTTCAATGTTTGTGATCGGTGGGCTGAGTGGCATTTTCATGGCATCCACGCCGGTCGATCTTTTTGTTCACCATACCTATTTCATCGTCGCGCACATCCACTACGTGCTCTTCGGCGGTAGTATCTTCGCCATCTTCGCGGCGATTTATTTTTGGTTTCCCAAGATGTTCGGGAAGATGCTGAACGAGCCACTCGGGATGATCCATTTCGGCCTTACGTTCATTTTCTTCAACCTCACGTTTTTCCCGATGCATAACCTCGGACTGGGTGGAATGATGCGCCGAATTGCTGATCCCACGGTGTATGAACACCTGCGGCAGTTACAACCACTCAACCAACTCGCGACTCTCGGAGCATTTGGACTCGGGCTTTCTTTGATTCCTTTTTTCTGGAATGTCATCATCAGCCTGCGGAGTGGAAAGCAGGCTCCCGATAACCCTTGGAATGCCACCACGCTGGAATGGACGACATCCTCGCCACCTCCACACGGGAATTTTCCAGTGACTCCCGTGGTCTACAATGGACCTTACGAATACAGCGTCCCGGGAATGGAAAAAGATTTTCTGTTGCAGACGGAGAAAGCTCCTGAATCGGCAGCTCTGGAGGCGCACTAAGAGGCCTCAGCGCCAGCGATAGTTTCCATGGAGACGAGCCAAAGCACAAGATCCACTATGCCCATCAAGAGGCGAGCGTTACACGTGTTCGCAATTTTGACAGGACTTGTAACTTTTGTGCTTCTCACGAGTGGAGGGCTCGTGACGTCGAAGGGCGTCGGAATGGCCGTGCCAGATTGGCCAAGCACGTTTGGTTACAATATGTTTCGCTTTCCCATCTCGGGCTGGGTGGGCGGTGTTTTCTACGAACACACCCATCGGCTTCTCGGCAGCCTCGTTGGATTGATGACGCTTATTCTTGCCGGATGGATCTTTGCCGTGGACCCGCGCCGATGGGTGCGGACGTTAAGCGTATTCGCAGTTGTTGGTGTGATTCTTCAAGGCGTGCTGGGCGGTCTCCGGGTGACATTGATCAAGAATGAAATCGGTATCTTCCACGGGATGCTTGGGCAGTCGTTTCTTCTGACGATTGCGGTGATTGCCGTCGTGACGAGTTCGAGATTCATCCTTGCTGCAGACTCCCAACGCTTCCATACAGGCGCTCTCAAAGGGCTTGCTGTCGGATTGGTTGCGACCATCTTCGTCCAGTTGGGAATCGCCGCGACGATGCGCCACGCCCACTTGGGGCTTTCCATTCCGGACTTTCCTCTGGCATACGGTCAGGTGATACCGTCTACCGATGCAGCGACGATCGAGACCATCAATGCATCCCGGGTCGACGACGGGAAAATGCCGACTACTGGACCTCAAATCTGGCTCCAGATGAAACACCGTATCATTGCTTTTATAATATTGGGTCTCTCGCTGGCTTTGGCGATCGCTGCCTTGCGCCGACACGGATGCCCACGGGACGTGCAAATCAAAGCCGTCGCTATCCTCGGATTAGTTCTGTGTCAAATTGCCTTGGGCGCATGGACAATCTGGTCCGACAAAGCTGCCGACGTAGCCACCGCGCACCAAGCGCTCGGTGCATTTGTTTTGATGCTCTGCGGTTTGACCACCTTTCGAATTTTCCGATTGGACTATTTCGCACGGCAGCATGAAATGGAATTCCCCACGCGCGTTCCGTGGCAGAGTAACGTAGCGGAGGCCCGATGAGCCATCCCGCGGTCAATGAATCGATGACAAAACAGGCTACGCCTGCCGCCACATCAGCTCCGGCTGATAGTTGGGTTTCGGATCTCTCTGCGCTCATTAAGCTCCGGTTGTCATTCCTTGTGGTATGCACAACCCTCGTCGGGTATCTTCTAGGGCGGGGATTCGAGCCGATATCATGGGGGTTGCTGGCGATCACGCTCGCCGCCACCGCGCTCAGCGCCGGCGGTGCATCAGCGTTAAATCAATGGCTGGAGCGGGAGTGGGACGCCAAGATGCTCCGCACACAGAATCGTCCGCTTCCATCAGGACGTATGCACAGCGAAGACGCTTTGCTTTTTGGAATTTTATTTTCTGTGTTAGGAATCGCAGCCTTGGCAGCATTTGTGAATGCCACTTCTGCGTGGCTCACCTTGGCCACCGTGCTTATCTACGTAGGTGTCTACACTCCGCTAAAACGCATCACCGAACTCAACACACTCGTTGGGGCAATCCCTGGCGCACTTCCTCCACTCGTCGGGTGGACCGCCGCCACAGGAGATTTGGGCCTCGGCGGGTGGCTTCTTTTTGCGATTCTGTTTTTCTGGCAAATGCCCCACTTCCTCGCCATCGCATGGATGTATCGCAAGGAATACAAGGACGCGGGGTTTGTCATGCTCACTGGACGCGACTCCTCGGGCGCGGTCACAGGACGCCAATCGGTTATTTACGCCTTCTGTCTTTTGGTCATTAGCATGCTTCCGACAATGGTCGGCCTGAGTGGGCCTTGGTATTTTGCCGGAGCCTTTGTGCTGGGGGCCGCGTTCCTGACTGCGGCCATTGGGTTTGCCATCGATCGCACCGACCAGCGGGCGCGTCAGCTTTTCTTCGCTTCCATTATCTACCTTCCGCTGCTGTTGATCCTCCTGGTTTCCACTCCTGCCTCCCGATAGCTGATGGATAAACGTAGAAAGCAAAACCTTTTGGTGGTGGCAATGCTCGTCATTATTGCTATCTCCATTTTTGCCATAGTGATGTTGTGGAAATGGAATCTTGCCTTTCTCACCGCTCAGTAAGCACATTGAATTTTATTAAAACGTACCATCTATGAGTTCCGCCGCAATCACTCACGAACCCGCTGCGCACAGCGATACTGTCCACGCCACGGCAAAGTTTGGAATGATCATCTTTTTGCTGTCGGAGGCGATGTTGTTTGCCGGTCTCATCGGCGGCTACATCGTCTTGCGCATGTCGACCGTCGGTGACTGGCCGCCCGCTGGGGCACCAGAAATTGGCGTCAATTTTGCGAATCTGTCGCTCCTTAATATCGTGATGATCGTCAACACGATGATCTTGATCGCCAGCAGCTTCACGCTCCATGCCTCCGAAGTGGCAATCATCAAAAAAGGAAAATCCGGCCTGGGATGGTTGTTCCTAACCCTGATCCTCGGGACCATCTTCTTGAGCGTGCAGGCATGGGAGTGGTCTCATTTGCACCACGAAGGGCTGTGGTTTAACACCTTCGGCGTGTATGGCTCGAGCTTCTTTGTCATCACAGGATTTCACGGCATGCACGTCTTTGTCGGCTTGCTTCTGATCCTCTGGTGCTTTGTGCGACAGCTTTTCACCCGTTGCTTTTCTGCAGAACGCCATGCGTCGCTGGCTAACGTCAGCCTATACTGGCACTTTGTGGACGTCGTCTGGGTGATTGTGTACGTGGCACTTTACGTGATCTGATGTCAGAACCCGCTCGCCGTATCCCTCGATTGGGTTGGGCTGTCGTTTTTATTGCGGCGACCACACTCATGGCAATGGCGTGGGTCAATTTAAAGGGGACGCGACCGACGCAAATTGCCGATTTAACGGTTTTTGCGCAGGTTACAGAAATAAAAATTA
>JBGSMR010000007.1:0-13252 GCA_041740065.1 Chthoniobacterales bacterium | reverse complement strand
CCCTTCCCAGGTGCCGGGGATCACCTCTAACACGCGTGGATGGTGCTCCCACGTTTTGAGATCTTTCGACGTGGCATGGCCAAATGCTTTTTCATTTCCCTCGTCCTGCCAATCCTGAGGGTTTCCGGCCTTACCGACATTGTAAAAGAGGTGATAGGTATCGCCTTCTTTATACACGTAATAGTCCTTCATGTATTCGCCCTCGCGGGAGAACTCTCCGATCTCGTGCCGGTCCCGAGCAGCGATATTGGAAAGAAAGAGAACGCCACCCAAGTTGGCAATGCCGTTATTGGGCGCGACCCGAATGGCGATCTCATCGCCTTCTTTCGCCCCGCGAACGTCCCAAAAATACCAATCCGGTTGGTTGTTCGCAATACCTGCTCCCGCAGTTGTCATGACAGGATCGCTCACCACTTCACCGGTCACCACCCGAAGTTCCACCGGGGTGAGTTTTGGATCGTCCAAGTTGTCCAACAGCACGCCCACGCGCCAGACGTCCGGCACATCCTTTCCCAATTTGATGCGAATGAGGTCCACCGGCTTGTCGGTTCTCACCGAGAGGGTGCCCGAACTCACTTTGGCATTACGATCGTCGGGAGACTGGATTTGGCTATAAGTTGCAAGGTTGTACACTTCAGCACCATCCACCGCCGATACTTCTGAGATGAATTTTGGAAGAATTTCCATGCGCGTGCCTGCATCCATTTTGCCTATAAAAGGAGTTCCGCCACCAAAAAGCGTCCATCCGCTCAGCGTAAAGCCGCTTGCCTCAGCCGCGGGATGATTTTCCGCCGTCGGTTGGCGCCACTCCGGCGTATCTGTGACGTAGCCGGCAAACGGAGTCTCTGCCGCAGGGAGTAAACCCGGCAGGCTCAAAGCCAGCCCTGCCACGACGACAGATTGGACGAAATGAGCCTTGGTGAAAGTAGGAAGCGCAGTGGTCGATGGGGTATTCATGGATAATACAGAGGAGAATTTGATGGTTTTTTGTTAATTGGGAAAAGCCCCTTAATACCGGACGACCGGGGTTTCACCGTCCCAGTCCACATCCCAGAAGCGGATATGATTGCCGTCTGATTTCCACTCGAAGGCGGAGAAAATCGTGCGGTCGCCGTCCTGCACGACCTCCCAACCGGACCAGAAGCCCGGGGCCGGCCAACGGAAAGGCATTTCCTCCCATTTGTTGGATTTAGGGTCTTTGGTTTTGAGCAAGATTTTCCCGTGTCCGCTCGTGGCAAACATATAGAATGTGCCGTTGTGCTCGAACACACGCGGACTTTCCGGGGCTTGAAAGGTCACGACAGCAGGGCCAAGATCTTTCCAGGTTTTGAGATCGCTGGAGGAGGCTAGCGCAATGGCACCCTCGGCCTTGTCGGTCGTGACCATGGTGTAGAGCAGGAATTCGTCACCATGTTTGATGACGTGGGCATCCCGACAGTCCAGCCAGCCACTCTCATTGCGCATCGTCCACGGCGGGGCCTCATAGACCGGGTTCCCGTCGTAGCGCTCCCACGTGAACAGATCTTTGCTCGTGGCAAGGCCAATGGCCTGTTTTCCAACCACGGAGTCGTCAAACCCCGTGTAATACATGTAATACGTGTCCCCGTGTTTGATGATCGAAGGTGCCGAGACGACTTGGCCTTCCCATGTGCCGGGAACCACCTCCAGCACGCGCGGGTGGTGGGTCCATGTTTTGAAATCCTTCGACGTGGCGTGACCGAACGCCTTTTCATTTCCAGCCTCCTGCCAATCCTGCGTCTTGCCCGCATCCCCAACATTGTAAAAGAGGTGAAACGTGTCGCCCTCTTTCCACACATAGTAGTCTTTCATGTATTCCCCTTCGCGGGAGAACTCTCCGATGTGCCTTGGACCCTCCGGGCCGACATCCGACAGAAAAATAACACCCCCTAACGCAGCGATGCCGTTGTTTGGAGCGACGCGAATGGCAATCTCCTCGCCATCCTCCGCCCCGCGAATATCCCAAAAATACCAGTCCGGCTGTTTGTTGGCAATACCCGCTCCACCCGTCGTCATCACCGGGTCGCTTTCAATGCCTTTAACCACCAACCGGAGCTCCTTTGGCACGTAAACCGGAGAGTCCAGGTTGTCCAGTAGCACACCCAAACGCCAAACATCGGGTATATTTGTCCCGAGTTTGATCCGAATCAAGTCCACTGGTTCGTTCGTGTTCAGCGTGAGCGTTCCAGAAATCCACTCCGCATCCCGGTTCTCCGGAAGCTGGATCGCCGCATAGGTTCCCAGCTGAATGACCATCGCGCCCTCAGCTGTTTCCACATCGGCGACAAATTGAGGTAAGCGCTCTATGCGGGTCTCGGCATCAAGCGGTGCCGCGGTCGGGAAGCTTCCCCCAAACAGGGACCATCCGCTCAGGGTGAAACCGCCAGCTTCTCCAGCGGGATGTTTGTCCGCCGTCGGTTGCTGCCACTCCGGCGTATCCACCGCGTACCCCGCAAATTGAGATTCCGCCGCGAGGGTCATGCCCGGCAAGCACAAGATCAGGCCGGTCCGGAAAAAAACTTTGGCAGAGAAAATCGTGGAATAGAACAATCGAGAAGGCATTGGGGAAAAGGTAAAGTTCGGTTGAAGATCCGCCGGGAAGTTAAGTAAAAGGATTTAGCAAGTTAAGGATTTCCGGAAGGTGGCACAACCCTGCGCTCCAGCCTTCTTCGCCTACGGCTCGAAGGCTTCCACTCCGTCAGCCCCCGGAGCGGAGTGTGCGGGGAGGACAAACCCAGCGAGGGCGGCGGCGATACAAGCAAAATGTGTTATTTTGGAGGAGTTTTGAACTTATTGTCTACCTTTTCATTAATCGACGAACAGACCGCCCAGGTTCAGTTTTTTAAAAATAGTTTCATTGGCAAAATTCCAGACGAGTGGTATTCTCCTCTTTCGCGGGAGACCGTACTCATAACCTCCCCTTAAAATGCTTTAAGGCCTCACAGAGCTGGCGATCCCATCCATGAACTTGAGTTTTGTTCGGCGTTGACGCCTGCCAATTCGTTTCTATACTAAAACCTATTAACCCCTCTTTTCTTATGCTATCATTCTCGCTTCCGAGTGTTTCTCCTCTTCTGAAATTTTCCCTAATCGTTTGTTTGACTGGCTTTGCGTGGAATGGCCTGCAGGCGGCAGAGCCAGAAAAGGCCACTGCATCTAACCGGGTTGCGCAATGGATTTGGTCGGCAGACACACCGAACGCGTCGCAAGCAGCGCAAGCGGGAGAAGTCTATTTTCGGAAGTTTTTCGAATTGCCCGAGGATGGAAAAATCGAGACCGCGATTATGAACGTGGGCGTAGACAATCAGGCAGAAATCTTTCTCAATGGGAATCCCGTTGGCACGGTGGAGGGATGGAATCCGCTCAACCGACTGGAGGTGCAGGACGCATTGCAACCAGGGAGAAATGTGATGGCCGTGCGTGGCGGAAATCCCGTGGCTGGCCCAGCAGGGTTGATTTTGGAATTGAATGTGAAGCTGGAGGGCGTTGCCGCGCCGTTGATGGTGGTGACCGGAGCGGATTGGGAAGCATCCAAAGAAAAATTGCCAGACTGGATGAGTGGGAGCACGGAAGAGGCATGGCCTGCCGCGGCGGTTGTGGCTCAGAATGGCGAGTCTCCCTGGGGCTTGTGCCTCACGCAGGATGCAATTGAAAATCAAAGATTACCGGAGTTTTCGGCTCAGGGTGGGGATGTTTCAGTGCTGGGTGATATGCTCAAGCGTTTTCACCCCGCCTGCAATATGGACGTGGCGGGAACCTATGCATTGGCATGGCTACCGCGAGCGATGCTGTGGGTGGGCGACTCGAACTTTCCCGCATCCTCTCCAACCCGCGCCCGCATTGCCAATCGGATCGGGTCGATGCGGATCAGTCCAGAGGGATATGTTTCCTGCCATCAACATGAGGGACTTGGTCACTCGGAAGGATGGCCATTTCCCTTCCCCGAGCAGGGCGGCGGATTCAGCTTCTATTTCACCTTGGCAGGGCTGCCATTTGGTCCAGAATTCGGGCTCAAAACTGTATCTGAAGTCTCGGGCTGGACGCTGCAAGGCGCAAAAACCGAGTCGCTCGACGCCGAGAGCGGATGGACACTCGATTTGACCGAACCCGATGCAGTGATCACGTCGACCCCGTTTGATGTGGATGCGTTGGTGAGCCCGTTTATCCGGGTGAAATGGGATGCAACCGGGATTCCCGAGGGCAGCAAGCCGTGGTTGGAATGGACCACCGACTCCGAACCAGAATTCTCCTCAGAGCGCAGGCTGGAGTTTCCCACGCCGTCCACCAGCAGCCGCGCACCACTTCAGGATTTTGACATTCCTGTGCATCAACTTACCAAGGCCGAAGGCCGCATCACCGGCCTCCGCATTGGATTTGGCAATCCATCGCCGGGTCAAGTGACATTGCAGCGTGTGTTCTCCGCCGTGGACTCGCGGCATGTGATCAACAATCCGAACTACCTCATCGCAGCTACAGATTTTTACAACTGGACCGGCGACACGGCCTGGCTGGTGAAAAACCTCCCACGGATGCGCTTGGCTCTGGACTACATGATTCGCGAATTTTCAGTGCGGGAGACCGGCCTCGTGCGGCGTCCATGGATCGGTCACGACGGCCGCAGTGGTCTGGAAATCGCTGCCGACGGAACGAAAACAATCCGCAACGGCCTCGGCATCGGCGGCAATTATTGGGATCTGATGCCTTTTGGCGGCGATGATGTGATTACGAGCACGTATCTCTACGCAGCCCTTCGCCAAATGGCGGACATGGAGGACTTCGTCGCAAAGACACTCACCGAGGATACGGCTAAACCAGCGCCAGATCTGGATGCCGCGTCGCTGCACCAGCTTGCGGACAAGGTGCGAACGACTTTTCAGAAGACCTTCTGGAATCCGGAAACCAAGCGCTTTGCTCCGCTGGACGACCAGCGGCAGTTCCGGGATTACGGCTTCACGTTTGTGAACAACGAGGCTGTGTTTTACGGACTGGCCACCGACGCGCAGGCCAATGACATTCTCTCCTGGATGGATGGCAAGCGCACGGTTGAGGGGGACACATCCACCGGCGACGACATCTATCATTTTCGGTTCGGTCCACGCGCGTCGACGAAACGAAATATCGAGTATTATCAATACGTGTGGAGTCGGCCCGAGGATCTCGAATTTGGGGATCAGGTGCAGGATGGGGGTGCGGTGCTCGGGTTTGCGTATCATGACCTGGTAAACCGCATCCGGTATCAGGGGCCTGACAGCGCGTGGAAGCGCCTGCAGGAAATGTTTACTTGGTATCGCGATGTCGAGGAAGAGGGCGGCGCGCGCGCTTATTACGCCGTGCCCGGTCGCGGCACGCTTCAGGGCGGCGGCACGGCGGGTGGTCTCGGAATTGATGAGGAATTCTACGAGAGCGTGATGGTTCCGGCTGTCGTGCTTGATGGATTTCTTGGCTTCCAGGTGCGCTCGGACGGATTCGATCTGAATCCTCGCCTGCCGGAAGGCTCCACATCGATGGGTGTCTCGAATATCGCTTATCGTGACCTGCTCTGGAGTGCTGAGTTTTCCGAAAACTCCATCGCTCTCCGCGTCGAATCCGGCGAGGTGGACCGTCCGCTGCGAGTGCGCCTGCCTGCTGGCGCATGGACCGCGCTTCTGCGCAAGCCTGACGGCGAGGATCTGACGATTCCCGTCCCGGACGGAACAGCTGGCTTTGAGCTTCCTGCCGGCCCTTTGTCTAACTTAATCTTTTCTAAAACCAAATCATGAAAACCGCTCTCCTCCTTCTCGCGACAGTCGCAACGGCATGCGCCGCCAATAAGCCCTACGGCGAAGACCTTGCCTTTTTGCGCGAGCATACCAAGGTGATCGAACTCAAAGACGGTGACGCGTCCATCGCCATTGTCCCCGAATACCAAGGGCGTGTCATGACCAGCACGGCGACCGGACCAGAGGGGGCAAGCTACGGTTGGCTCAATTACCCGCTGATCGAACAAGGGGTGCTGCCTCAGGAAAAAACAGCTGGTAAGCTCGAATCAAAAATCTACGTGTTCGGCGGAGAAGAACGGTTCTGGCTCGGACCGGAAGGTGGGCAATACGGCATCTTCTTTGCCCCCGGAGCAAAATTTGAATTCGATGCTTGGAAAACACCACCAGCTCTAGACACCGAGCCCTTTGACGTGGTCTCCACCACCGACCGCGAGGCAGTTTTTTCGCGCGCGTTCTCAGTCACTAACCACACCGGCACGCAATTTGATCTCAAAGTGGATCGCACCGTACGCCTGCTGACCCGCAAGGAAATGGAAAAACGGCTGGGCCAGAATCTGCCAGAGGAAGTAAAGGTAGTGGCCTACGAGACGATTAACCGGGTCACGAACACCGGGTCATCGGCCTGGAGCAAAGACAGCGGACTGCTCTCAATTTGGCTGCTGGGAATGTATAAGCCGTCGCCGTCCACGGTAATGGCGATTCCCTTCCTTCAGGGCGACGAGCTTGGACCGATCGTGAATGATGCCTATTTCGGAAAGATTGCCAGCGACCGGTTGAAGATCGGGGACGGGGTCGTCTTCCTGAAGGGCGACGGGGCCTCGCGCGGCAAGATCGGGATCCCCCCGCAGCGTTCGCTTGGCATTGCCGGCAGCTACAGCCCGGATCTCAGCTCGCTCACGCTTGTGCTTTATGATCCCCCCAAGGAATCATTGCCCTACGTGAATTCCATGTGGGAGCTCCAAAAGGACCCGTATGCCGGCGATGCCATCAATGCCTACAACGACGGATCACCCGCGCCTGGCGAACCCCCACTCGGGCCGTTCTACGAGTTGGAAACATCCTCTCCCGCCGCCGCGCTTTCACCCGGCGAAAGCATCACCCACCGCCAAACGACCCTGCATTTGTCTGGCTCCCCCGAGGCCCTCAGCCCGATTGCCACTTCGAAACTCGGGGCAGATGTCAAACAAATCGAGACCGCCTTCGCCCAACCCTGACTCGGCAGGCAAAAATTTCTTTCAATTTACCAAGAGAAACGAGAAGAAATGGGAAATGGGGGAAATGGGGTCAGTGTGCATATTCTTGCAATTGTTCGGCAGCATGTGTTCCAAGTTCGCCTCCGGGGGACGAAGGAAATGCTGATCTTTCTCTGTGTGCATAGGCAATGTCGGCAGTATGACAACTCACCTTCGTGGATTCCAATCGATTGCGCCCGGTTTCATTCTAAAAAGTAGCGTCTTTACATGGGTCGGCATTCTCGAAATGCAAGAATATGCACACTGACCCCTTATTCCCCATTTTTCCATTTTTAAGCACATACCATGCCGAACACTATTGACACTGACCCCATTTTTCCATTTTTCTACCAAATAGAAACCGAAACGCTCCATGAAATACACGTATTCCGTACTCGCCGCTCTGGCCCTCGCGATCTCAATCCCCGCGCACGCAGAGGAAACTACGCTCATCGCTTACCCAACGCTCGAAGAAACAAGCTTTACTATCGAAGTTCCCGACAGCTGGAAACTGACGGAGGCTGAAGGCGATGGCGACTTTTTCCACTTGGATGGTCCCACCGGCGCAATTTTTTCCTTCCGCACGATTGAAGGCAGTGAGGATTCCTTGCAGGTCGCGATTGAGGACACGATGACAGACCTCGGCACACTGTTCACCAAGATCGAATTGGGCGATGCGCAGGATTGGACACCGGGCGGACTCACCGGGTTCTACGCGACCGGCTCTGGAAAAGACAAGGACGGAACCGAAGTGCGGATCGGTGTGGCATGGTGCGCGCTCAGCGATGGTAAAATCGCACAAATGTGGTTTGTCGCGGACGCGGACGATGCTTCCGGAATGAAAGCTGCCGAGTCGATTGCCAACTCCTTAGCATCACCTCAGTAACACGGGAGGAGTTGCTTGATACGGGCGCGTTTCCACCTTGACGCGGCGGATCATTCCCAAAATGAATCCGGCCGCCGCTAAGTAAAAAATATCCGACAGTCCGGAAAATCCACCTGAATAAAATGAAAATCCGCTCGTATCAGATTACAACCCATGAGTAACGATTCATTCACCACAACTACCAACACCTCTTGGTTCAGCCGCATCGGAAGCGCAATCGGCGGCATCATTTTTGGAGTCATCCTCTTCCTCGGCTCGTTTGTTTTACTTACTTGGAACGAGGGACGCGCCATCCAACGCGAAAAAACACTTACGGCGGGCGCGAGTCAGGTCATCTCGATTTCCGCAGACGAATTGCTTGCGGCCAATAACTGTAAACTCGTCCATTTCAGCGGTGATGCAGCGGCTGACAGCCCGGTGGAGGATCCGATTTTTGGAATCACCGCAGACGCCCTCAAGCTCCGGCGTGACGTCGAGATGTATCAATGGCAGCAATCGGAAAAATCCGAAACCAACCAAAAACTCGGCGGCGGTGAAGAGACTGTCACCACGTATTCCTACTCCAAGGGCTGGTCGTCCATGGTCATTGATTCGTCGCAATTTCATGTATCGGAAGGCCACTCGAATCCTGGCAGCATGCTGGCGGATAGTGAAATGTTTGAAGCCGAGGGAATTCACGTCGGTGAATTTGATTTGCCGCCGAGCTTGATTGCTTTGATCGACAACTTCACACCTCGTCCTGCCACGGCCGAAGAGGCAAAGAATGTCACGGAGCGGCATGGGATGCCCTTTCAACTGAGCACCGGAGGCGCGCTTTATCTTGGTGAAAATTCCGCAAGCCCGGCCATCGGAGACCTTAAGATCACATTCCAGCAGGCGGAACCCGGACCGGTGAGTGTGATTGGTGGTCAAGTCGGGACCACGCTCGAACCGTTTTCCATCGGCAACATGGGAACGATTGAATTACTCAAGACCGGCACGTTCAGCGCGGCGACGATGTTTCAACAGGAACAAGAGGGTAATGCCATGCTCACATGGATTTTGCGACTGGTCGGGTTTTTGATGATGCTTTTTGGACTCCTCATGGTGACAAATGTCGTCTCGGTGGTGGCAAGTGTGATTCCGTTTCTCGGGACCATCGTTGGAGCTGGATTCGGGCTTATGGCATTCGCTGTCGCGCTGCCGCTCACGCTCATTACGATTGCTATCGCATGGGTCGCTTACCGCCCATTGATCGGCATCCCGCTTTTCGTGGTCGCCGGGGCACTCGTCTATTTCGCCGGATCAAAACTCATCAAAAAGAATCGGAAAAAACTTCAACCGGTAGCCGAATAAAGATTGCCCACATCGGATTTATTGCCTTGTTCGCATCGCTCGCGGACAGGGAAACAAGGGGTCAGTGTGCATATTCTTGCATTTCCAGAATGCCGACCCATGTAAAGACGCTACTTTTTAGAATGAAACCGGGCGCAATCGCTTGGAATCCACGAAGGTGAGTAGTCAGACTGCCGACATTGCCTTATGCACACAGAGAAAGATCAGCATCGCCTTCTTCCTCCGGAGGCGAACTTGGAACACATGCTGCCGAACAAATGCAAGAATATGCACACTGACCCCATTTCCCCCATTTCCCTTTGGCGCTGCCATATCGAAGTGCGTGATTAGTTTGTTTGCGTCGGCAGTCGGCCGAGGGCGGCTAGGGTTTCCAGGATCTCCTCGATGTCTTTCTCGCTGGCGCGGGCGAATTGTTTGGCGAGGGATTGAGCTGTGTTAGGGCCGGGGGTGGTGCGGAGGAGGTCGTCGATGAGGCGGACTCGGTCGGCCAGCGATTTCGGCCACGGGGCCTTCTTCTTCGAGGCCGCTGATGGTTGTTTGCTGCTTGCTGCAGGATGAAGATTGAGGGGGGATTGATTCAGTTTTTTGCTCTCGGCGTTTTTGTTTTGGTATTCGGGGCGGAGGCAGCGGATTTGGCCGTTGGCTTCTTCGGCGGCGCGTTGGGCGTTGAGGGCGACGAGCCGGGTGAGGAGTTCTTGTTCCCAGGTGCGTTGGAATTCGGACGCGATGGCAGCGAAGGCTGCGGGGTCGACGGTGACTTGGGCGGTGGCACCGATTTTGAAATCGTAGAAGCCTCCAGCTTTGGCGTCCTGCTGCATTTCCCAGAGGTCGGACCAGCTGTAGGCGTCGAACACCGCCGCATCGAGGTCGTCGTGGAGCTGGCGGAGGATGGAGACGAGGCCGGTGTCGTGGATGACCTGTTCCTTGGCGGTGAGGGCTCGGGGTTGGCGGAGGGCTTCCAGCACGTTATACATGCCGGTTAGCGTCAGGGTCGGGTGCTGGGCTTGGACGCGTTTGCGGTGCGCGTCGAGTTCCTCGGCGATCGCGCGAATATGGGACTTTTGCTCTTCGCTACAGGCGGGGAATGGAAAGGGGTCGAAGCAGCGGGTTTTTGCGTACACCGGATCATTTCCGACACCAAGCCAGCTTCCCGCTGCCAGAGCATACGTTGTGTGAACATAGCTGGTAAGAATGCCGAGACTAAAGGCATCCCGCAGTGCAATCACAACAAGCTTGTTGTCGGGGCGCACCCCGGAATCGAGGAATTGAAAAACCCGGTGTTTTGATGTTTCGACGGTTGCAATGTAGCGGGGTAGGCCATTAAGCATCCTCCGCATTTCCTTATTAGGCTCTCCAAAGATCCACCAGTAATTGCGTCTACTTTGGCGGTTGTTATGATCTCGCTCAGGCTTTACGTGCGTTAGAACGTGTTGGTAAACGGCGGGGAACTGTTCGCGAACCTCTTCACTGGATAACCCGAAAAGGTCGATAACCTTCAGCCTGCGAGGTGAAGACGTGAGATCTTTGCCGTTCCGGTAATCGAGAATATAGTTCTCCAGACCAGAGATGGTTCCCAAACCAAGTGACGACGCTACTTCATGCGAAACAATAAATCCGGCACCAAAGAGGCAAAAACCGCGGTTTGCTAAACCGTCATTTGCGCTCAGCGGATCGAGGGAGTTCAGGTCAGCTCCAACGGTTAGATCCGCCGCGATGCTGCCGCGAGTCTCATCCAACATGACCGTGGACGAACCGTCTGCATTCGGCTCTTCATTCTCAACTACCAATAGGGTTCCAGAACCCTGCCCTGCCTCAGCGACGGTCATGGCAATTCTCACCGCCGCCCCTTCTTGAGTATCGACCCAAGGGTGATCCGGAATAGCAAACCGGATGGCCAGATTTTCCCCGGCCCGTTCGATCACACGGCGGTTGAATGTTTGGCGCAGGCTGTTGGTGGTGATGAATCCGAAGCGTTTGATTTTCTCAGCAACTGCGAGGGCGGCGGCTTTGTGCCACCAGAACATGACGAAGTCGGCGCTTTCCGGCATGGTTGGATAGGCAGCGCGGAGCGTTTCCGTGTACCCGTCGCCAAGATCATCGCGCATTCGGCTGGCTCCCAAAAACGGCGGATTCCCGACGATGTAATCCGCCTGCGGCCATTCGGCGGGGCGGGCGTTGGGGTAGCTAAGGATTGGAAGCCGTTTCGTCTCGTCAGGGACATTTCGTCCGGTGACGAGATCGACTTTCATGCTACGGCGGTCCCAGGTGGTGACGGGGTTTCCATTGTCGTCCGTGACCGGCACGGGGTCGCCATCCCAGGCGAGGACGGCGTCGCGGCATTCGATGTTGCGGAATTTTTTGAGGACAGGCTCGGCGGGGAGCGCGTTGCCGCGAGTGCGTAAGTGCCATTGGAGGTAGCCGATCCAAAGGACGAGCTCCGCCAGGGCGGCGGCGCGGGGGTTGAGTTCGATGCCGAGGAATTGGTGGGGATCGACGGTGTGCGTCTCGAGGTCGAGGAGCATGTTTTCCCCGAAGTCGGCGGCGGCGTCGAGGACTTCGCCTTCGAGGCGCTTGAGGTGCTCGAGCGTGACGTAAAGGAAGTTTCCGGAGCCGCAGGCGGGGTCAAGGATGCGGACGGAGCACAGCGAGTCGTGGAAGCGGCGGATTTCCTGGCGGGCGTCCTTGATGCGTCCGGCCTTGGCATGAACGACGGCGGCGGTGCGGACGGCATCCCAATCGGCGCGGAGGGGTTCGACCACGGTGGGGAGGACGAGCCGCTCGACGTAGGCGCGTGGCGTGTAGTGGGCTCCGAGTTTGTGGCGTTCGTGGGGATCCAGCGCACGCTCGAGGAGCGTGCCGAAGATGGCGGGCTCGACGTCGCGCCATTGCATGGTCGAGGCTTTGATCAGGATGCTGAGCTGGAGTCCGTCGAGCGGAAGCACGGAGGCATCCTCAAACAAGCCGCCGTTGAAGCGGAGAAGCTTCTTGTTCAGGATGACCGAATAGTCGGTGCCGGTCTGCATCTCGGCGAAGAGGGTGCGAAGTTTCGGCACGAAGCCCTCGGGCGCTCCGCGAAGGCCTTCCAAGAGTCCGCGGAAGCTGTCCTTGGGCAGGAGGCCGACATCCTCGGCAAACATGCAGAAGAGGCAGCGGGTGAGAAACTCGGCGACGAGCCGGGGCGGGTGGTCTTGTTTTTCCAGCGAACTGGCAAGCTCCGCGAGGTAACCGGCGATCTCGCGGGTGACGGCGGCACTGATCTTCGTGGGGTCGAGTGCAAAGGGATCCGTCCAAATGCGGCGGAGGCGTTCGCGCTCGGCTTCGTCTGCCAAATCGGCGAGACGGATGCGGAAGCTGCGGGGATCCGGGAAGGGCAGGTAAGATTTGCCGGCTTGGGTGAAGTCCGCGAAGACCTCAATGGAGTGGCCGACATCGACTACGAGGAGGAAGGGCGGCGTGGGTTCGTCGGCCGGGAGAGAGCGGGCATAGCGCTCGGCCTGCGCGCGGGCGCGAAGCATGGCCTCATCCCAAGCGCCGGTGCCACGGACAGGCCCGGATTTTTTCTTCGTCTGGTAAATGCCGGCGTCCTCGGCCATCTGCTGGAGCGAGGACGGCTCTTCGGCAGGTCCGGCGAATTGTTTTGCCTCCAAGACGAAGCACCCGCGTTTGTAGAGATCGATGCGGCCCTCGCCGAAGGTGCCATCGTGCTTGGGGAGCCTGACGGGGAACTCGAACGAGTAGCCGTCGAAGTGGCTATTCGATGCACGCTCAACCCCGAGAAGATCGGCGAGTTCCGTCAGGAAAAGCTGGGCGTTCGCCCGTTCCGACGCACCGGCATTTTGCCAGCGGTCGATAAATCCTTGTGTGCCTTCCGAGTCGCCCATGGATTAACCCGGTTAGTGCGTGATGAGTCATGGTGCCTACGGTGACGATCACCGCAGCGTGACGCCATGACCTCCCAGGTCATGGCCTTGCGCATGGGGGCGACGTAGCGTTCCGGCATGTCCTCGACGACGACACATCCC
>JBGSMR010000458.1:0-2523 GCA_041740065.1 Chthoniobacterales bacterium | reverse complement strand
CGATTTCCTTGGCGACCGTCTATAACTCTCTAGAGACCCTGGTAGCGTGCGGACTTGTGAAACAAGTGCACGTGGACCGTGAGCCAACGCGCTATTGCCCGAATCGCGAGGAGCATGGCCACATCATTTGCAACAAATGCGGACACGTTTTTGATATTGATCTGGCAACCGGCCAGACGATGGGTGGCAATTGGAATCTCCCTGCCGGCTTTACGGTCACCTCGTATGAGGTCTCCTTGCGCGGTATTTGCCCGCCCTGCAACAACAACTCCCGATCTTAAAAATTCTTTCCAAATCTATCTTACTCATGAGCCTGAAAATCGACAACCTACATGCCTCCATCGGCAACACCATCATCCTACGAGGCCTCAATCTGGAGATCCCGCAAGGCGAGGTCCACGCCATCATGGGCAAAAACGGCTCCGGTAAAAGCACCCTTGCGAAGGTCATGGCTGGTCACCCGGACTACGAAGTCACTGGCGGTAGCGTGACGCTCGACGGGGAGGATCTATTTTCGTTTGAGGAACCTGATGACCGAGCGCGCGCCGGATTGTTTCTCGCATTTCAGTATCCGATGGAGATCCCTGGCGTGACGATTGCGAATTTTATTCGGGCAGCTGTTCAGTCGCGCCTGCCAAAAGGCGAAGAACTCGACGCCATCGAATACTATCAGAGCCTGTACGCCAAAATGGATGAGTTAAAGATCCCACGTGAATTCACCTCGCGATCAGTCAACGAAGGGTTCTCCGGTGGCGAAAAGAAACGCTGTGAAATTCTACAGATGGCGATGCTGAAGCCAAGATACGCCGTCCTCGACGAGACTGATTCCGGGCTCGACATTGATGCGCTTAAGATCGTTTCCGATGGCGTCAACGCGCTGCGCGGACCCGACGTGGGGATGTTGGTCATCACCCACTACCAACGCCTCCTCAACTACATCGTTCCTGATAAAGTACATGTCATGGTCGATGGACAGATTGTGCTAACTGGAGACAAAGACCTTGCGTTGAAACTTGAGGCCGAGGGCTACGACTGGGTCACAGAGCCCGCCCTCGCTTAACCCACCACCGAATCAACAATCAAACTTGAATCACTCATGAATGTGGAAACAAAGCCAGACCTTAACATTGATCGTAGCATTGGCGACTTCAGCTACGATATGGACTATGCCTTCGACGCGGGAGTCGGGCTTTCAGAACAAACGATCGACTACATCTGTGACGTAAAAAACGACCCGGATTGGATCCGAGCATTTCGGAAAGAAGCCTATCGCAAATTCCTCGGGATGCCGATGCCCACGCATTGGGCCAGTCATGATCTCGAGAATATCATTTTCGACAACATCCGTTATTACCTCTCGCAGGGCCAGGAACCCAAACGTTCGTGGGATGACGTCCCAGAGAAGATCAAGCAGACATTCGAGCGCTTGGGAATCCCCGAGCAGGAACGCAAATTTCTGGCGGGCGTGGAAGCGCAGTTCGACAGTGAAGCTGCCTATTCCAACATCAAAGCAGCCGTCGGAGAGCAAGGTGTCATTTTTGTAGGCAGCACGGAGGGACTGAAGAAACATCCGGAGATTTTCCGCAAATGGTTCGGGAAAGTAATTCCGACGGGTGACAATAAATTCAGCGCACTCAACAGCGCGGTGTTCAGTGGCGGATCGTTTATTTACGTCCCGCCTGGGGTGAAAGTGAAACACCCGCTGCAGGCGTATTTCCGGATCAACGCGGAAAATTTCGGCCAGTTCGAGCGCACACTCATCATCGCCGACGAAGGTTCGGAGGTGATGTATATGGAGGGCTGCACTGCACCAAAATTTGAAACTTCCACGCTGCACAGTGCCGTTGTGGAGTTGGTTGCGATGAAGGGCGCTAAAATCCAATACGTTACCGTTCAAAACTGGTCGGAGAATGTATTTAACTTGGTGACCAAACGCGGGCTCGCCCATGAAGAAGCCGAGATCAAATGGATCGACTGCAACATCGGCTCCCGCCTAACGATGAAATATCCCGGCGTCGTGATGAAAGGACGGAAGGCTCGCGGAGAGGTAATCAGCATTGCTCTGGCTAGTGATGGCCAACACCAGGACACCGGCGCAAAAATGATTCATGCTGCAGATGAGACCACCTCGAACATCGTGTCGAAATCGATCAGCGTCGGCACCGGCCGGGCCACCTATCGCGGTCTTGTGCATCTTCCGAAGCACCTCAAAAATTGCAAAAACAACACGGAATGTGACGCGCTCTTGATTAATTCGCATAGCCGGACGGATACGTATCCTGCAATTTCAGTGCGCGGGAAACAAAATGCATGTCAGCATGAAGCCAGCGTCAGCCAGATCAGCGCGGAGCAGATTTTCTACATGCAACAACGTGGCCTTTCGCAAGGTGAGGCAATGAGTCTGGCAGTGAATGGATTTGTCAACGACCTCGTGCGTGAATTTCCCATGGAATACAGCGTTGAACTGAAACGCCTCATCGACCTTGAGATGGAGGGGTCGGTGGGTTAAGATACACACAAACC
>JBGSMR010000432.1:0-5564 GCA_041740065.1 Chthoniobacterales bacterium | reverse complement strand
TCCTTAGAGTGGCCAGCGTATTACCGCTCCCGTTGCAGGAGGCGAAGGGAGGTGTTAAAGTGTTCTCGGGCGTTTAGCGATCTCAGGATGCCGCGTTTATCGACAAGCCACAGCGTGGGAATGGCGTTAATTCCAAGCGATCTTACAAGGTCACCTTCCCATCCCTTGCCGTCAAAGTGCGTCGCCCAAGGGATATTCAGTGCTTGTATCATCGTATTGAGCGCCTCTTTATCGTCATCCAAGCTCACGCCAATAAAAACGACATCGGATGTGGGAAGTTTGCGAATTTGTTCGAGAAATCCTCGCATCCACAATACCGAATGGGGAGACTCCGCCGACCAAAAAATCAGCGCTACGACTCTCCCGCGAAGGGTCTCTAGGGCTATGCGTTGGCCATCGGTGGTTGTGATCGTGATCTCGAGAAGTTTTCCCAACTGGCCCAGGCGGCGAAGGTCATCAGCGATCCGCGCATTGAGTTCGGGCTCGGAGGTGAGGGATTGCGCTTGGTTGAGGAGTGAGCGCATCGTATCCGGGGTGCCTGTGCAAATAGTCGATGCCTCCACAAGTAACCGTGCTGCCCGTTTGTCGGAGGGAAAGCGGTTGGCGAAATTCCGAGCCGCTGTAACGACGACGTCGCGCTGCTCAGATTCGCGGCCCTCCAAAGTTTGCATCTGTAGGGAGATTCGGCGAAACGCGGCATCTGCGAGTTGATTTGATGGAATACCCGGTGTCTTCTCGAGAGCAATCAGAGCCTGTAAAGCTTGGCGGACGAGAGCAGGTTTCTGATCCATACTTCCCTCTGCTGCCATCAGTCCCGCCAGGCGAAGATGGGCGTCGAAACTCCGGGGATCGTCCGGGTATCCAACTAAAAATGATTCGATAGCGGCGCGATGGCTTGCGAAGTGTTGTCTCGCCAATTGCACGGCCTCATCGCGGGATTTGGGTTGCGAGGGCGGGCCTGAGTCAAGTTTCTCTACAAGTGCCCACGCGTTGTCCGCATTGGCATTAAGGCTTGGATTGGCGAGACTAATTAAAGCGACTGCCAGAGGCCATGCAGGAAAACCATGCCGTCGAAGCATTGTTAATCGACAGAGGTTTCAGGGATAGAACAAAGGCTATTCGCTCTTTATCGATAGGGGTTCAGGAAGGCTTGTGCTCTTGTTTTTCAGTCGCCTCTTTAATGTCGAGCTCCTGCGCGGATTTGTGCAACTCGCGGTCAAATTCATCTTTGGCTTTGCGGAATTCATTCATGCTCTGACCCAACCCACGAGCAAGCTCAGGAAGGCGCTTGGCACCGAAGAGGATCAAAATGATCACCAAGACCAGTAGAATTTCCTGCCAACCGGGAGCACCGAACGCGAAGAGTGATGTCATAAAGAAAACCGTACACCGCTACAGGGAAACAGCAAATCAAATTCCTAATTCCGCTTCCGTCGTTTTGTAATTCGCTGTGATTGACCTCACTATTCCCGCATGAGCGATTCGATGAGTAACGTCGCGAGATCCTGCGTGGCGTCGTCGAGTTCGGTGAGTAGCTTTTTCAATCGCTGGGTGTTTTCTTTCTCGATCGCAGTTTTCGCTTCTGCGACGAGGATTGTGATTCGCTGACGCTCTTCCGCAGGGATATCATCACCCATGCGGTCAAGGGCGGTCTGGATTGCTGGTAGCATCTCTTCCGCTTTGATTCTGGTTTCTGTAAAAATCCGCTCGCTCATGTCCGCGAAAGCGTGCTCCACGGAATCACCAACCATTTGTTCGACGGCTTCATTGGCGACTTGGATCGCACTGTCAATTTGCACAATGTGATCTGCGCCCGTCGCGATATCACGTGCGAGCACGTGGAGGATGCCGTTGGCATCGATTTCAAATTGGACGCCTACCCGCGCCTGTCCCTTGGGAGCAGGACTAAATTTCAGGTCGAATGCGCCGAGTTGCCAGTTGTCGCGAGCCATCTCGCGTTCCCCTTGCAGCACCTTGATTCCCATGGATGTTTGATTTCCGATCGCGTTCGTGAACATCTCGCCCTTCTTCACCGGGATGGTTGTGTTTCGTGGGATTAGCACGTTCATAAGCCCTCCGAACGTTTCGATTCCGAGCGAGAGGGGGGTCACATCGAGCAATGTCATGTTGCGGACATTGCCGTCCAGAATTCCCGCTTGGATAACTGCCCCCAGTGCGACCGCCTCATCGGGATGCTGACTGCAATCCGGGGCCTGTCCGAAAACTTCCGTGACGAATCGCCGCACGGCAGGCATCCGGGTTGCACCGCCCACTAAAATCACGCGGTCCAGATCCGTGAGTTCAAGTCCCGAATCGAAAACCGCCTGAGCGCAATGCGCGCGCGTTCGCTCAATGATTGGCCGCCAAATCGCCTCGAGGTCCTCCCGGGAAAAGGTCATTCCGCCGAGTTGCACCTGCGGTTCCGAAGATAAGGATTCTCTCAGATTTCGTGCTTCCTCACGAGTGGTAGCGCGTCCCAGTTGGGATTCCAGCCATTCCTTTGTCACAGAATCAAGGTCGTCCCCGCCGAGGTGGGTGTCGCCGTGGGTTGCTTTGACTTCAAACATGCCGGCGTTGAGCTCTAGGATCGATATGTCGAACGTGCCTCCGCCCAAATCAAAAACTGCCACCTTGGAATTTTCATCCAGCCGATCCAATCCGTAGGCCAATGCCGCAGCGGTCGGTTCGCTGAGGATGCGTTCGACGGTGATCCCCGCCAACTCGCCTGCTCGCTTCGTTGCCGAGCGCTGGGCGTCATTAAAATAGGCAGGCACCGTGATCACCGCACGGTCGATTGCTAGGCCGGTTGCACGCTCCGCGTCTGTTTTCAGTTTTGCAAGAATGTGTCCCGCAATTTGCTCCGGTAGTAGAACGTCACCGTCGATCGCAATCCCCGCCGCACCATCCGCGCCGGGCTTTACGAGGTAGGGAAACTGATCGCTCGACTCGCCGGGACGCAAGCCCATGAGACGCTTTACCGAGAATACGGTTCGCTCGGGTTCTCCGGTAAGGTGGGGCGTCGCGTCGCGCCCAACACGCACGCAACCGTCCTTCGAAAAATGCACCACCGACGGCGTCAACCGATCGCCGTTCGCGTCAGCAAGAAGCACGGGAAACCCGGAGTCCATCACGCCAATCAACGAATGCGTCGTTCCCAAATCAATTCCAGCAATCATTGGGAAAATCTACCCATCCGTCTCGGAATGCCCAACGAATTCCTCTGCTTTGACTAAATGCACGATCAAACCTATCGTTATTCGCATGCAATTATCGATGCGGACGGATTACGCCTTGCGAGCGATGTTTACGCTGGTCGAGGCGGAGGGGGAGGGGCCGATGTCGATTGCTGAACTGGCGCGGCGAAATGATGTTCCCAAGCGCTTTCTCGAGCACATCATGCTCGACTTGAAAGCGCGCGGCTGGGTTTCCAGTGTCACGGGAAAACGTGGAGGCTACCGGCTGGCCAAGTCGCCCGCGGCTATCACGATGGGAGAAATTGTGCGGCATTTTGATGGCTATCTTGCTCCGATTGGATGTGTTTCAGTCTCCGCGTATCGTCCCTGTTCTCAGGAGTCCCGGTGCCGGTTCCGGCGGGTCCTGCTCAGGGCAAGGAACATGGTCGCCCGGCTGATGGACGAATCCACGCTTGCCGATGTGATGCGTGCAGAGCCGGTTTCCGCATTTGAGGTGAGCCGCATCCAAGGCGTGGACGGTGAGGGGATCTGACTGGTGCTCAGCGGTCGGGGTATTTTCCTGCGGGAGCGGATTGCATGACGTCCACCCAGATGGGAAGTGCTAAATCCGCACCGTAGGCATTTTTATAGATCGACCGCGGTTGGTCGAATCCCACCCAGACGCCGCAGGTGAGCGTGGCGTGAAACCCGATGAACCACGCGTCAAGCGATTCGTTGGTGGTGCCGGTTTTTCCAGCGCCCCATTTTTTATACCCGAGCGCCTGGGATCGTGCTGCCGTGCCTGATGTCATAACGTTCGCGAGGATATTTGTCGTCATGAGCGCTGCTTCGGACTGGATAAAACGGATCCGACCGCGGGTCGATTTGTAGAGCACCTTTCCGTTTGAATCTTTTATTTCGGAAATCAGGTAGGGCTGGAGACGAATGCCGCCGGTGGCAAACGCGGTGTAGGCGGACGTGAGTTCTTTGAGAGTAGATTCAAATGCGCCAAGGGCCAGCGATGGCAGCGGATCTGGCTCGGTGGCAATACCTGCTTTGGTCAGCACATCAGCCATATCCGCCAACCCGACACGCAGCCCCACGCGGACCGCTGCGAGATTGCGCGACCGGCTGAGTGCATCGGATACGGTCACCGATGCTGAGTAATTCC
Organism: Chthoniobacterales bacterium; assembly: GCA_041740065.1. Taxonomy (GTDB): domain Bacteria; phylum Verrucomicrobiota; class Verrucomicrobiia; order Chthoniobacterales; family JAATET01; genus JBDNGG01. The sequence continues at coordinate 1,220 of JBGSMR010000432.1, read as the reverse complement.
CGTCGGAGTTGACCGGATCATACGGTTTGTAGCCGCGCGGCATTTCCTTTTGGTCCAGCCGTTGATCGGATATGCGGTCGTTGGGACGCAGTCCGCCTTCAAATGCGCGAGCGAAGATAAATGGTTTTGCCGTGGAGCCGATTTGGCGCCTCGCGTAAATGGCGCGATTGAACCGACTGTCTTTGTAGTCCCGCCCGCCAACGATGGCCGTGATCCCTCCCGTTCGGTTGTCAATGGCGACGATTGCACCCTGCAAATACGGGGTAGCGAGTGCCGACGTGGGCGTAGGGACTGACATTGTTGGGTGGGGATAGCCGGGCCGTCCTTCGATTTGTGTGAGCCGGCGTTTGAGCGATTCCTCCGCCGCGGATTGCACCACGGGGTCAATTGTTGTGAATATTTGAAGGCCTCCACCTGTCAGTTGCTCGCGGTCGAGGACGAGGTCTAATTCCCGCTCCACCGTTTCCATCGCCCAGTTTTGCTGATACGATTGCTGGCCTTTGGGAGCGAGCTTCACCGTTTCGTCCAGGGCGTCTTGAAGGCGGCCGGCATTGATCATTCCAATCTCGTGCATCCGGCCGAGGACGATATTGCGCTGTTTTACCGCGCCTTCAAAATCACTGAAGGGATTCAACCGACTGGGGCTTCGAATTAATCCAGCCATTAGTGCAGATTCTGAGAGTGAGAGTCGCGATGCAGGTTTTCCGAAATACGTCCTGCTGGCTGTTTCGATGCCGTAACACCCGGCTCCGAAGTAGATCCGATTGATGTATGCGTCGAGGATCTGCTCTTTGGTCAACTCGGTTTCGATTCGAAATGCCAACGCGGCCTCGATCAATTTTCGCCCATAGTTCCGCCCTCCGAGCGGGAAGCTATTTCGTGCCAACTGCTGCGTGATGGTTGAGCCACCCTGGCGGATGCCACCAAAAAATAGATTTCGCACAGCGGCACGAGTGATTCCGATCGGGTCCACTCCACGATGGCTATAGAACCGGGTGTCTTCGCGCGTGATCAATGCATTCACGAAGTCATTCGATATCTTATCAAATGGTGCTACGACCCGGTTCTCACCAGCCAGGCGGCTGTAGAATTTCCCTTCGGCATCCAAAACTACCGAGCGCTCGGGCAGGTCTTGGATGCGATCGAGATTAAATGTCAGCGCCCATAAATAGAAACCTCCTGCGACGATTGCCCACAGGATGAGCACAGCGACTGCAAGC
>JBGSMR010000426.1:0-5135 GCA_041740065.1 Chthoniobacterales bacterium | reverse complement strand
TGAGTGCAGTGAATCTGCTTTTCGGACGTCCCAATTCGTTTCTGAAAAAAGATCTATTGTTTTTCCCCACAAGTTCCGGATTGGAAAATGACTCTTATCTTCAGGGTCCCACTGTCAGCAAAACACGCCGCGTGGACGTCTGGGTCGTGCCTGAGGAGGATGCTAATTCCTATTCCAATCAGGACAAACGGCGTGCCTTGATCGCGGGGACCGTTGCCAGCGAAATCGTTCGAATTCTGAAAGCGAAATCGACTATCGAATCCGAAGGCGATCCCCATGCGTCGCGCTTGGTTAGACCGGGAGATTTTGCGGTCTTAGTGAGCGATCACAAGGAAGCCACAGCCGTAACTGAGGCGCTGCGAGCCCGGGCAGTGCCCGCCCTCCAAGCGAAAGCGGCTGATGTAATGACATCCGACGAAGCCGAAGAGCTATTGGTTCTCATGCGTGCAATTGAGGAACCCCGACGATCCGGCTTAAGACGCGCCGCCCTTTCCACCCGCTTATTGGGAAAAGATTCAGAAGCGCTGCGTAGTATCCAGAACGCGCCGGACGAGGACGATGCTCAATCGGACACGTTTCTCCGTTGGCAGGCGACTTTTCAAAGTCAGGGAATCGCCGCGTTGCTTTCAGAAATCGATCGTTCCGACGGGATCATTCTGCGGCTCGCAAAACTTCTCGATGGAGAAAGAAGAATTACGAACTTACGTCAGCTCACGGACCTCTTGCAATCGGTCTCAACCGATCTCGGAAATCGTCCGGGCCGGTTGCTTCAATGGTTAGCGCAGGAAATCACCCGCGCGACCACACGCACCGATATCGAGGATCGTCAGCAACAATTGGAGAGTGATGCGGAGGCCGTTCAAATCGTAACAATGCACGCTGCGAAGGGCTTAGAATACAACCTGGTCTTTTGTCCCTTTCTTTCGACTTCAAAATCGAAGTCGGGAACGCCCGCCTATATCCAGATTTCCGAACCGGGATCTTCGCCAAAAATAGTGAATCCAGTGCTCGCCTTCGATAGTGCCCCGGAACATGAAGCGAACCAGCAACGCGTGTTGGAGGATCGCCTTCGTTTGGCCTATGTGGCTATCACCCGCGCAAGGGTTCGGGTCTGGCTTTATGCGGGGGATTGCACACCCGGCGGCTCAAGTGCCTCGGCGCTCGATTGGCTTCTTCGGGCAGAAGCATCCGTTAGTTTTGAGACATGGATCGAGTCCGCAGTCGGTCTTGGCAAGGGCTCCCGACACACCACAGGACTTAATACGATCATCTCATCCGCTTCCGAGGATAGCATTTGTTATTCCTGCCCTCCGGAAATTTCTGATGAAAGGTGGTGTCCGCCGCTTGATGATCGACTTACATCACTGAGCATAGCGCCAGGGCCCGTCATCCCGGCAGTCTGGGGCATTACTTCCTTTTCGGCACTCACCCGGGAAGAATCCAGGCACGCCGAAATGCCGATCGGAAAAATACAAATTTTTCAAGATGAGGCGCATTTGGCGGCTCATCCGGTCCAGCCGCTCAATGCGTTCGCATCGGCTCCGGGAGGCGCACGGATGGGAACTGCTATTCACGACTGGATCGAGTCGTGGGATTTCAGCGAGCCAGACCCCAGCAAATTGCGCAACCATCTGGATCAATATCAATTTGCCCCCATGACTGCTCCGGGAGCCTCTCTTCCGGAGGCAGTCTCTAAAATGCTCATGGACTTAGGTGCCACCCGATTGCCCGAGCTTGGCACCTCGGTCGCGACGGCATGCAATTCGCCATCGACTTCCGAGTGGCATTTTCATTTACCGATTGCAGGGGCGTTGCACCCTCAGGCGCTCGCTGCGGCGTTTGATTCCTTTGGGACTGGTGCTACCCAGGATTATGCAGCGCAACTTGAGGCCCTCTCCGTTTCCGAGCTTCAAGGATACCTTCAAGGATTTTTGGACCGATTGGCAATCCATGACAACCGATGGGGAGTCATTGACTGGAAAACCAATCGTCTAGGCGATTCGGCTGATGCCTATAATCCTGATGCGCTCATGCATTGCGCGAGGCAGAGCCACTACCTCCTTCAGGCGCATCTGTATCTGGTTGCCTTGCGCCGATACCTTGGCCGAGACGCAACAATCGCTGGCGCTTGGTTGGTATTCTTGCGAGGGGTTGAGCCCGATTCGTCACGGGGCGTACTCTCGATCTGCCCTCCCGCGAAACTTCTCGACGCGCTGGATGCCCTTTTTTCTTATCGATGAAACCATCCCCCCATCTCGAATGGCTTGAGCGGAATTGGCAATTGCCCGCTTCCGGACCTGCGGCTATGGCCGTCCTTGGCCTATTGGAAGCCGAGCGCGCCGGCAGCACAGCCTGGGAGTTGAAGTCCAATGACCTCAACTGGGGAGCAGCCGCAGCCGCAGCCGAAGATCCACAACACCTGCCACTTGCAATCGTATCCTACAATGGAAGCGACTACCTCCAATCCCGCCAATTGTTTGAAGCTGAGCAACTGGTCGGGAGGCGCTTATCGGCAATGGCGACATCCCAGCCCTTGGCCTGCATCGATCCGTTACAGATGTCGGCTTTATTTCCGGGCGCTCCGCCGACAGACGCCCAAGTGAAAGCGGTCCGAGTGGCAAACGAGCGGAACCTCGCAATTGTCACAGGGGGACCAGGAACAGGCAAAACCTACACGTTGGCACGTATTCTTGCATTGCTGATCGAATCCGGCATCGCTCCAGAGAAAATCCGCCTTGCAGCGCCGACGGGGAAGGCTGCGGAGCGAATGAAGCAAGCGATCACGGATTCAGTCGATGCGATACCAGAAAATTTTGCGCATCATGCACACGCACTGAGGGGCGTTGCAGCTGCAAGCACCACATTCCATTCGCTTTTGAAGTTCAATCCCGATTCCGGGCGCTGCCGTTATGACGAGAACCATCCCCTTCGATGTGAAATCCTCATCGCTGACGAGTGCTCAATGATCGACATCATGTTATGGCGGGCTCTGCTCGTGGCACTCCCTCCGGATGCGCGACTCATTCTGATCGGCGATCCGAATCAGTTAGAGAGTGTAGGACAGGGCGACGTCTTTAGTGAGATTGCTCGCGTGGCTGCGCGGCTGGATTCGGTGCTTTATCCATCACATGTGCACCTCACTGAGGCACGACGATTCAAAGAGAAGCCTGGGATTATCAGATTCGCGCAGGCCCTCCAGGAGGGGAATCCTGATTCAGCAGTGCAACTGTTGGAAACCGCAGACAGACGTGCGGGCCTGACATGGATGCCATCGACTGACGCAGTCCTGACGTATCAGAATCTGCCTGAGGAAGTCCAACACGCACTGGACCGCGTGGCGTATGCAGAGAGTCCTGCTGCGGCGCGGGAGGCGATGAATCGGATCTGTATTCTCACCGCTCAACGACAATATTTTGTCGGTGCTCTGGCCATTAGCTCTGCAATGGAAGAGCACTTTTCCCAAGGCCCCCGTCACGTGCTCAACCAACCTATCATTATTAATCGAAATGACCCGGAAACCGGCCTCCGAAATGGAACGCTTGGAGTCATCCACACGGACTCCAACGGACGCCGCCTCGCTTGGTTTTCGGGTTCTCAGGGAAGTTTGCAGTCGTTTGCGGTGGCTCGCCTTCCGGATTTCAGTTCGGCGTGGGCAATCACGGTCCATCGCTCGCAAGGAAGCGAGTATGACGAAGTCCTTGTCGTGCTTCCCCGCGAAGATAGTCCGCTCGCCACCAGAGAATTGCTCTACACAGCGATAACCCGTGCGAAGTCCCATGTCACAATTGTTGGAGGTCTTGACACCGTCCGCAAGGCAGTCACGACGACGTCAGGCCGGACGACACTTCTGGCCAAGTTTCTCTGAATCGGCACCAAAGATTCTTGGTGCAACGCGCCACATTCGGTCATAGTGTCAAGATGTATTCACCACTCCGATTCCGTCAGATTCATCTTGATTTTCACACTTCGGGTGCCATCGAAGGGGTTGGGTCCCGCTTCAACAAAAAACAGTTTCAGGAAACACTCAAGCGAGCGGAAGTAAACAGCGTGACGACGTTTGCTCTGTGCCACCATGGTTGGAGTTATTACGACACTAAAGTCGGCCGACGCCATCCGCATCTGAGTTTCGATCTGCTCCGGGCGCAGTTCGACGCATGCAAGGAATTGGACATCAATGTACCGATTTACCTCACTGCAGGAGTGAACAACCTTGCCGCAGATGAAAACCCTGGCTGGCGCGAAATCGATCCCGAAGGACGGTTCAGCGGCTGGTCAAAATCCAATCTCGATGCAGGGTTCAAAATGCTCAGCTTCCATTCTCCCTATCTACAGACACTGTGTGATCAAACGCGGGAGGTCGTTTCCCTATTCCCGGATGCAGACGGCATCTTTTTTGATATTATCCATCAATCCGAAGACTGCTCGGTTTGGGCCTTGCAGCATATGCGAAAACACGGTCTCGACCCATTGAAAAAAGAAGGTCGTTTGCAGAGCCGTATCGACGCACTGATGAAGTATTACACCTTGAGCACCGCTGCGGTGCGGGATCTTCAGCCTGAGATGCCAGTCTTCCATAACGCAGGACACGTGACGCCGGGCTTCCGCGAAATCCTGCCGTTTTTCAGTCATTTGGAACTCGAAAGCCTGCCCACGGGAGGATGGGGGTATGATCACTTTCCGGTTTCGGCGAAATACGCTGCAAAACTCGGCATAGATTTTTTGGGAATGACGGGAAAATTTCATTCCACGTGGGGTGAATTTGGCGGATACAAACACCCGAACGCGTTGAAATACGAATGCTGCGCCATGCTTGCTTATGGTGCACGATGCAGCGTGGGTGACCAATTACATCCCACCGGAGAAATCGATGATTCCACCTACGAGATCATCGGTGAAGCGTATCGTGAGGTCGCGCTCAAAGAACGTTTCGTCGCTGGTGCGGTAAACATCGCCGATGTGGGATTGCTTTCCAGTCAGGCCATGCGCGGAGCGGACGCCTTTCGGAAAAACGAGCGGGAGCTGCCGTCGGATATCGGCGCCGCTAGGGTCTTGCTCGAAGAGCCTTTGCTATTTGATATTCTAGACTCGGACAGGGATATTTCAGGATATAAAGTGCTCATCCTTCCGGATGACCT
>JBGSMR010000462.1:0-3308 GCA_041740065.1 Chthoniobacterales bacterium | reverse complement strand
ACAACCCCGGCGGGGTGGCGGCGCGCCGCCGCAGACGCGGCCAATTCCGCTACGCTCCATTGGCCGATTCTGCGGCGGTTGGAGCCTCGCGAACTTACAGACAAAGATTTACACTACCAATAGAATTAAAGCGCCTCTTTTGATCATTTCCCTCTAAACATCTTCAAGCATTAACTTCAAGGTCCCGTGGGCCCCAATGTTATCACCTCCCACGGTCACACGGCTCCCGAGGTGCGGCTATTTGACCCGATAGATAACGTCTGGGTGCTCTCTAGTTGCAACCGAGATCCTTGGGCAGAAGTTCGGTGCGGCAGCCGGGCTCTGATTTGGAAAATGCCACTGCGTTTGAAGCGTTGTTGTGTCGGGTTCTCAATTTTCGGCTTGCCGGTGAGCCTCACTGAAAGACGAACCTCATGGCTCGCTTTCTCTAAACGCTGCTCTTGGCAGCGAATCAGTTCTTTGCAATCGCCAGCGCAATCCGGTGCCGCGGCGGCGGACTTCGTGGTTTCGCACCGCTGCGGATAGTGCCTTTTTTTGACCGATAAGAATGACGAGTTTCCGTCCGCGGGTAATGCCGGTGTAGAGCAGGTTGCGCTGGAGGAGGACATATTGCTCCATGGCCAACGGAATGATCACACAGGGAAACTCGGAGCCTTGGCTTTTGTGAACGGTGATTGCAAATGCGGGCTGCACCTCGTCGAGTTCACCAAAGTCATACGTCACCCGCCGTCCATCGAAGTCGATCCGAACCTCGCGATCATCGAGGGAAATGGCGCGGATGACGCCGATATCGCCATTGAAGACATCTTTGTCGTAGTTGTTACGGGTCTGGATGACTTTATCACCGGCACGAAACGATATCCCAAATCGATCCACCGCAGGTCCTGCAGATCCATTTAACGCGGCTTGCAGACGTTCGTTCAGGTTGCGCACGCCGAGCGTCCCGCGATTCATGGGCGTGAGAACCTGGATGTCTCGGAGCGGATCAAACCCGAACTTGGTTGGGATGCGCCGCGCGACGAGATCCACCAACGTGTCAACTGCCGCCGATGGATCGTCGCGCTCAATAAAGAAAAAGTCTGAATCCTTTGGCGCGGGATCGTCCATGGCGGGAACATGGCCTGCATTCACCTCATGCGCGGCCTGCACGATGCGGCTGGCTCCCGCCTGGCGGAACACGACGTCGAGTCGCTCGCAGGGCACAACAGTGCTTGCAATCAAATCCCGGAGCACCAGTCCGGGCCCCACGCTGGGCAATTGATCCGGATCGCCCACGAGCAGGAGATTTGCCTGCCGGGGGAGTGCCCGCAGAAACTTTGCCATGAGCGGAACGTCCACCATCGATACTTCGTCCATGACAAACAAATCGCCAACAAGCGGATGGGATTCGTCGCGCTGAAATCCCCCACCGGCGCGCGGCTCCAGCAATCGATGGATCGTGCGCGCTTCTAGTCCGGTAGATTCATTAAGCCGTTTCGCGGCACGTCCCGTCGGAGCACAGAGCACACACCGGATACCTTTTGCACCGAGGATCTTCAAGATCGAGTTAACCAGGGTCGTTTTGCCAACGCCAGGACCACCGGTGATGATGGAAAATCCGGAGTGAATCACCATGTGGAGTGCGCGCACCTGGCTTTCTGCAAGCATCTTGCCGGTTTTCTGCTGCACCCACTCCAGTGCCTTGGGCAGATCAACTGCTGGATAGCCGGTGCCCGTACGATCCGCGAGGATCCGCAATCGGTCTGCAATGAGCTGCTCAGCGGCGCGAATACTTGGTAGATACACCATGGCATTTCCCTCAATTTCCTCTGCGGCCAATTCCCCACGCGCAATCTCAGCTTCCAGAACAGCGGCGGCGAGGCCAGCATCGCCCTCCAGCAACCGCGCTGTGGCATCGCCCAAGGCGGCATGTGGCACGCAGCAGTGGCCATCCGCAGCAGCCTCACCGAGTGCATGCGCCAGGCCAGCGCGCACCCGTAGCACCGACTCCCGCTCGACGCCAAGACGCATGGCAATCGCATCGGCAGATTTAAATCCGATCCCATGAATTTCCCGGGCGAGGCAATAGGGATCCAATCGGATGCGCTCAATCGCCGTCTCGCCAAATGTCCGGTAGATGCGGACCGCACGGGAGGTGCTGATCCCGTGGGCGTGCAGGAAGACCATGATTTCGCGGACTTGGCGTTGTTCCGCCCACGCTTCTTTGATGCGCTGACGGCGCTCCCGTCCAATCCCGTCGACCTCCTGAAGACGGACACTTTCTTTTTCAATCACATCAAAAACCTCACGTCCAAATTTTGCAACGAGCTTCTGCGCATAGACCGGACCAATCCCCTTGATCATACCGCTGGCGAGGTATTTTTGAATCCCCTCGATCGAATCCGGCGGTTGGGTCTGGATATTTGAAGCCTTGAGCTGACGCCCATGCTCACGATCAAAAATCCACTGCCCCTCCGCAGTGATCCACTCACCGGCGGAGACGGTCGGGAGAGCTCCTATGACCGTAACTAAATCTCGCTGTCCTTGGACCTGCACCTTGAGCACAGCAAATCCCGTGTCCTCGTTATGAAAAGTAACGCGTTCGATAAGTCCACGCAGTGCGTCTCCAGAGGGATGCCGGTCCCTTGGGATAACGGTGGGATCAGGATCGTTCATTCGGCGCTGATGACGGAACTAATTTTACGGTGGACGCAGGGGACGTGATCTCCCCTCGCCAGCTCAAAAGCAAAACGGAATTTCTTTTGCGGCACAATCCAATTCATAGCGGTCCACGCCAGCTAATAAGACTACAGGGCAGAACCGGCAATCGGGTAGGCCACCAGCAAAGTTTCATCATTGCGCGCCGGTAGAAATTGGAATACCTAGGGCCAATATGCGAATTTTAATCACTGGCGGAGCGGGCTTTCTCGGATCTCACTTATCGGAAAGGCTCATCGACGCCGGACACGAAGTCATCTGCCTCGACAACTTTTTTACAGGCCGGAGAAACAATATTCTCCATCTGCTTAACAACCCCCGGTTTGAACTCATGCGTCACGATGTGATCGATCCATTCAAACTTGAAGTCGATCAGATCTACAACCTCGCGTGTCCTGCATCGCCACCGCATTATCAATTCAATCCAATAAAGACGACCAAAACATCCGTGATGGGCGCGATCAATTGCCTCGGTCTCGCAAAACGCGTCAAGGCACGGGTATTTCAAGCATCCACTTCCGAGGTGTATGGCGATCCAGAAGTTCATCCGCAGTCGGAAGACTACTGGGGCCATGTGAACCCCATCGGCCGCCGCTCGTGCTACGACGAGG
>JBGSMR010000402.1:0-7882 GCA_041740065.1 Chthoniobacterales bacterium | reverse complement strand
CACGCTGACGTTTCCCAATCCGATCCGTGGTGACGAATCGTGTGGTGCCGTCTACGTGGGGAAAGCGTGATGCCTGCAAAACTACGAATCCCATCAGACTTGCTTGCAGAGGTGCGTGCCGTGTACGACGAGCTAGCGTCGCGTCCCGTGGATCGCAATTGTGAGCTTCGAACGGAATGCTGTCATTTCAAGAAGACCGGGCGCACTCCGCATCTGACGCAGGGTGAAGCATTGGTCGCCGCCAAGGCGTTACGAGCGGCGGGGCGCAGAGAAATGCCCGTGTCTGTGGACGGAGCCTGTCCGATGCTTGATCCTCGGTCGATGCGATGCATGATTTATGCTGGTCGCCCATTTGGTTGTCGGACGCATTTTTGCGCAGCTGCTGGTGGCATGCTTCCACGAAACAGTGTGGTGGATCTTATTCGACGATTGGAGACGGTGGATGCCCGACTCGGTGGAGTTGGGCCGCGTGAGCTGCCAGGTGCGGTGAGCGACGCTCTTGACGTGCTGTAGTGCTTCGCAACGCGCGGGCTTCAGAATCGACCATTGTGCGATTGATGGACCCTTCAGAATACGATAGAATCACAAATATTTCGCTGCTATCATGTTCCCCGTGATTTTTATTTTTCCTCATCCGACCAGGCTTTTCTTTCAGCCTTAAGCGGACCGCTTTTGGATTTCTGTCATGCCAGGATGTTACGTAGTTTTTCATAAGCAACTGGGGGATTTGCTCCTACTTGAGCCAGCATTGCGACGGTTGCAAGCGTATCACGGTGGTGAGATTGCTATCTGCACTCGTGGCGGTCATGCGCCTATGCTTGACCTTATGCCGGGGATGAAGTTTCAGCGGGGTCCAATGCTTCGACCGAGGAGTCATCTGTATTGTTTTGATACCCTTAACAAGTCTGCATGGAGATCTCTATTCGCGCCGGCAAGATCGAAGATTTGTATCATTCCCGATGCAGAGGAGATGGCATGGTTTCACCGGTGGCTCTTTGGAAGTGTCATCGTTCCGGGCCTTTGCGACCGCTATGTTGCGGAGTATTTTTGGGAAAATACGCCTGTGCCGACGACGGCTGCTTTCGAGGCACCCAGGCTCACGCTGCCACCGGCCGAATGGAAGCCTGCGGAAGCGCCAGATGGCCCGTTTATTCTTCTGAATCCTACATCTGGATGGCGACGAAAAAGCTGGCTGTCTGCTGGATGGGCTGAAGTCGTGCGCACTTTGCACGACGCGGGCCTTCCGCCGATAGTCATGACAAGTGCTACGAGTGATTGGCAATTGGCGCAATGCGAAGAAATCGAGGCGCTATCTGCCCCGTTCGTCCGGGGTTTTACCGCCCCCACAACACTCCAGAACTACCTCTGGCTGTGTGGCAATGCCAACATGGTCCTTGCGGTGGATGGCTCGGCAGCGCATATGGCGGCTGCATTTTCAGTGCCCAATCTCACGCTCTTTGGGCCATCCAATCCGCACAATTGGCATCACCCCACCGCCACGAGCGTGGCCATCCGCGCGCCGCTTTCTGCGGATGGGAAACGCAAAATGCGGTTGCTTCCGCCGTCGGATGTCGCGTCGGCGGCGCTCGATCTCTGGGAGCGCCGTCGCTAAGCCGAATCCCGGAAGATCCGCGCGTATGCCCGATGGAGATCGTCGAGCACGCTGTAAAGGCACGGAATTAAAATCATCGTAATGAGTGAGGCAAAGCTGAGGCCAAAGATAATCGCCTGAGCCATCGGGGCGAGGAACTGCTCCTGTCCGCTACTCACAAATGCGAGATTGCTAAGCCCCGCCACTGTGGTCGCAGTTGTAAGAAACACCGGACGGAAACGCACCTTACCGCTTAGAATGATTGACCGCCAGCGCACCATCGGGCTCAAAAGGAGCGGTTGATGTCTCGGGTTGTCATCGTCGTCATGTGCGACGTTGTGGCGGCATCGATTGATGAAATCCACGAGAACTACCGAATTATTCACGACGATTCCTGCGAGTGCGACTGTTCCCATAAGGGACATCAGCCCAATGGGAACCCCCATGATCATCAGACCGAGAACCACACCGACGATCCCGAAGGGAATCACTGACATAATCACAACGGGTTGCAGGAAGGAATTCGTGATCACTGCAAGCAGTGCATAAATGAGGAGTAATGCGACGATGCTAGCGAACTTCATCGCGGCCAGGCTTTTTTCGGTATCCTCGTTTTCGCCGGTAAGCTGAACACGATATCCCGGGTGATCCTCGAGAATCGTTGGAATCCATTCCTGAAGCATCTTATTAACGTCACTAGACGTTGTGACGCGTTCATCCACGTCGGCTGAGACCGTCAGAACGCGCTCTGAATTGATGCGCTTAATGCGGGAAATTCCCGAAGATCGCTGAATATCTGCCACGGAGGAAAGATCGACCGGTTGGCCGTCGCGATTGATTATCCGATAGGCGAGAAGCATCTCAGGATCTTGTCCGTATTGTTCGGCAACCTTCACTCGCAGGGTCACTTCTTCGTTGCCCCAGCGCATGCGCGCTGCTTCCAATCCTCGGAACCCGGCTTGTAGTGATCGTCCGACGGTTGCGACATCTAGCCCGGCCCGTGCGGCTCGGGATTCATCGACCACGATCCGAAACTCGGTTTTGCCAGCAGGTAGGTCATTGCCGACATTAACGGTGCCGCGCACCTCCCTCAGTCGCTTCTCGACTCGGTCGCCAATAATTTTGAGTTCTGCAAAGTCCGGTCCTTGGATCTCGACGTTTACCGCTCGGCCTACGGGTGGTCCTCCTTCTTCGCGCTTTGCTGTAGCGCTTATAAATTCAGGAAACTCTACGAGGAGGCTTCTCAACTCGCGTTCGATCACCGATGGCTTTCGTGCCCTTGGATTTTCCTCATCGAGATCGATTGTGATCATCGCGAGGTTGGTCCCATATTCGAGAAACTCATCCGTTGCATCCAGTCGTGCGCCAATGCGAGAGATGATTGCGACAACATCATCCCCAGGGAGTTCCGCCGCGATGCGAGATTCCAAACGGGCAATGACGTCGACGGATTGCTTGAGTGAAAAATCTGGCGGCAGCTCCGTCTTGATAATGAGAATGTCCGCGAAGTCAGTAGAGAAAAGCTTGAATGGAACAAGGCCTGCGCCGACCGCCGCACCGCTCGCAATCAGGATCGCTAAGAAAATGGTGACCGCCAGATATCGGAACCGTAGACAAACAATCAGCAGATGGGTGTAAATTTCAATCACTCGACGGAGAGCGCTGTCTACGGTCTCCTGCATCTCGGCATACGTCAGTGCGACGATGCGCGTCATGCGACGCCAGCGGCCCTCCGGACGCATGGCAATTAGCTCATTGACCGATGGCGAGCGATGGACGAAATCAGCGATATGGCTCGGGAGAATCAGGAACGCTTGGACTAGGGAGAAACATAACGTGGAAATAACCACCACAGGAACGATGATCAGGAATTTCCCGATGATTCCTTCGCCCCAGATCAGCGGTAAAAATGCAGCGACTGTGGTGCTCACACTTCCCACGACGGGCCAGAAGACTTCGTGCGCACCCAGCACTGCTGCCTTTGCAGGACTCATGCCGTCCTGAATATATCGGTAGGCATTCTCACTGATCACGATGGCATCATCGACGACCATGCCCAGGGCCATGATCATGGCAAATAGCGACAGAAGATTGATCGAGTACCCCCCCAGGTAGAGCACGAGAAAGGTGCCCGCAAACGAAATAGGAATGCCGACGGCAACCACCAGTGCGAGGCGCCAATTCAGAAAAAGCATTAACAATACGGTCACTAGGAGAAGCGCCTGAATTCCGTTTTGGACAACCGTATTGATGCGGACATTGATGAATCGTGTCGTGTCGCTGAGGATCTGCGTATCAACGCCCGGCGGGAGGTCGGAGGTGCCATCACTGAAAATACGGCGACACTGCTTCACCGTGTCGATCGCATCTGATCCCCTTTTTTTTACGATTGTAAACGTGACTGCTGGTCGCATGTTGGCGCGGCCCATCGTGCGTTCTTCCTCGCTGCGGTCTTTGAATGTGGCGACATCGCGCAACAAAACGATCCGACCATCCACGGTTTTGATAGGCACTTCGCCAAGGTCTGCTGCCTCAGAAATCTCACCGATCACGCGCACCATGCGCTGTCCGCCAGTGGCGTCCATCCGCCCGCCCACCAAGTTTTGATTTTTGCGACGGACTGCATCCGACACGTCTTCGAACGAAATCCCCAGCGACTGGAGGCGGAATGGATCGACTTCGATCCACACTTCTCGGCGGTCCAAGCCATCCACCAGGACCTCGGATACGCCAGGGATGATTTTTAGTTGGCGCTGCAGTCGTTCGAGTTGTGGACGGATCTGCATGGGATCAAATGCCGCATCGTACGAGACCGTGAATGTGATCAGAGGCAGGGGGACGTCAAACGAATCGATTACTGGAGGTTCGACACTCGCGGGAAGCTTTGGCCGGGCTTTGTCCACGGCCTGACGCACTTCATTCAGGACCGGATCCATATCTGTGATCGATGACTCGACCTGAATGAAAATGTTGCTGAAATTATCCTCAGACGTGGACTTGATCTTCTCAATGCCACGCACGTTGGCTAGTTCCTCTTCAATCGGCACCGTGATCGTTCGCTCGATTTCCTCGGCGACGCTGGTGGTTGGATCCAGCACCGTGACTGAGATAAAATTCAGGCTGACATCCGGAAAAAGATCCAGCTTGAGGCGTGTGCCCGCAGCAAGGAGTCCTGCCACCAGCACGACAATTGCGAGCAGGTTCGCCGCGACGCGGTTGCGGACACTCCATTGGGCTACCGACATAATCGACTAACGAATAATGACGCGGTCACCCGCGCTTAGACCAGCTAGCACCGGATACACGCCATCCAGTTCGGGGCCGACGGTGATAGCGACCTGCTCCGCACTACCATCTGGAAGTTGTTTCCACACCATGCTGTTTCTTCCGATGAACCGGACTGCCATCGTGGGTACCATGGGGAGGTCGGCAAACTGGTCCACCTCGGTGCTGATAATGCCTTGCAACCCGCCGGGCAAGGGGATTTCGGAGTTGGGCAAAATCGCCTCGACGCGAAATAGTCGGGTTGCTTGATCGGCGGAGCGGCTCACGAAGTCGACCTTAGGAGCAAAAATGCGGCCTGGTCGCGAAGGCACAAGGAGATCTAACGCTTTACCCTCGGGAAAAGCACCGAGGTCATTTTCGCTGACAAAAAACTCGATCCGTAATTTTTCTAAGTCGACGACTTCCGCCACGGGTTGACTCGCGCTGATTGCGTCTCCGATATCCACCAGGCGAGCGTTTACGATACCATCAAAGGGAGCCCGGATTGTATGCCGCGCGAGGGTTTCCTGTGATTGGGCGAGTTCAGCGTCTGCGATCCGGACCATCGCATATTGTGCTTGATACTGACTGTCCGAAATCGCCCTTGTTTTCAGTAAGCGCGCAGCTTCGTCAAGCAGTCGACGTGCCTCGTCTTGATTCGCCTTGGATCGTGCCACTGCGATGCCTGGCAAGTGATCGTCAAGGCGGATGAGGGGTTGGTCTTTTGCGACGGATTGTCCGGCCTCGATCATCACCTCCACAACGCGGCCGGTGACTTCTGCGGGGACATTGGCTGCCATCCATGGCTTCAATTGGGCTGCATAGCGGCGGATTTGCGGACGGCTTCCGGATTCGATAACGCTGATATTCGGCTCTGGTTGCTTCATGGCCGCCTGCTCCTCCTCATAGCGCTTTTGTTCGCGCGACGATGCAGAAAATCGGAACGAGCCAACGACGATAAAGCCAACGGTGAGCCCAAGGGCGGTGAATCCAAGAATTATGCGCTTTTTGCGCCTGCTGTAGAACATAGAGTGTTCGAAGTATCCGAGACGCTTTAGTTAATGCGATTAACTAATTTGTGCAAGCGGGATCGCTTGGATCGACGCTGCTTGATGACACGTGTTGCGTTAAACGAACCTCGTAAACTGCAGCGATTCAGGGGCGTATCGCGATTTTAATCCCGTCCATTGCGATGTTGGTCTCCATGGCTGCGTTAATTTCTTCCAGAGCGAAGGCGTGTGTGATGAGTTCCTCTACGGGCAGGCCGATACGCGAGAGATGCCGGATCATCGCGATGGCAATGGGATACTCTTGCGCGGTGTAAACCCACGAACCCACAACGGTGATCTCTTTTTTGCAGATGTCATGGTGGGGATTAATGGTGCAATCTCCATTGTCCATAAAAAATCCGACTTCGCAGAGTCCGCCGCCCCGACGGATGAGTTTCCAGATGCTAGCGGCGGCGGCGGGTGCGCCCGTGCATTGAAAACCGAAGTCCGCTCCGAATCCAGAGGTCATCTTTTGGATTTCGCCGAGGGCGCCGTCCACTCCCAGAGCGGAGATGTCGAGTGTGCTTTCCGCGCCCATACGCAGTGCCATTTCCAGCCGTTTGGGCACGCTGTCGATTGCGATGATGCGGCTGATCCCGTAGGCGTGAAGCGTCGCTATCATCATAAGCCCGATGGGCCCACACCCTTGCACTACGACAGAACTCGCGAAGTCAAGTAGTCCGATTGTTTTGGCACGCTCCAGCGCGTGCACAGTTACAGCCAGCGGCTCAATCAGGATGCGCTGCTGCCAGCTCATCCCGGGAACTTGGAAAACCGTTGAGTTGGCGCGAATCACAATGTGCGTGGAGAAAAACCCATTGAGATGATACTCGGCAGAGTCGGGGAATAGTCCATACACACCGAGTCCCTCGCTCAAATTCGAGCGGTGTGGCCATCGGTGCGTAAATGGGCAATCCGGTGGCACCAGTATGGATGTGACAATGGGATCCCCGATCGCCAGCGTACGCCCTTGAAAATCTTTAATCGCGGGAGATTCCATGTCCACGATGCGTCCGGTTCCTTCATGCCCAAGGACGACCGGGATCAGGCCGAAGGGATCACGCTTATACTCGTGGACGTCGGTGCCACAAATCCCGCATGCCTCCACTTCGACCAGCAATTCGCCAGGTTTTAATGCGGGCACTGGAAAATTTTGGAGAGAGATCGATTGAGGGCCCGTCAGGACGGCTGCGGTAGCGGAAAGCGATTCATTCATTGCGTATTCACGATACTTGTTCCAAACATGTCGGACATTGATCTTGCGCAAAATTTCCAGGGAATTCCCGGGATTTAGTCAATTGATTCATGGCGAGCGCCCGAGGAACACGCTGCGAAGACGAAATTGCACGACAAGAATGCGGCTCACAAATGCTGCCAGCATCACCGTGATAGTCAGTAATACCACCTCGCGCACATGGAGTTCCGGGCCCTTGAACAAAATAACCAACGAATAGACCAAGCCCCAAACGAGAGCGATTTCCGGATAGATCGAACCTTTTAGGGTTGGAATATCCGACTGCGAGCGAAGTACGTCGCGCAAGACTCCCCCGCCAGCAGCGGTGAGCACAGCCATGATCGGCCCCCACAGCCAAAGGGGTTCACAACGTTGTTCCAGTGCAACAGTCACTCCAATGATGGTGAACGTCGCGAGCCCGATAGCATCTGAGATTTCCAGACCGCCCCGGGTGGATGCCCATCGGAGGCGTTGATCGGGGGACGCTTCGGGGCGGCACTTGCCGTGAGCTGAGACGAGATCCCGGATGATGAAAAATACGAACCCGACAATCACGGTGCCCAACACAATCAGCAGAAGGCTTGGAGTTTGCATGATTGCAATCGGTTCTTCGCTGTTTTCGGTGGAATAAGATGATAGGAAGCAGGGATGACACCGGAGAAATTATTTCATGAGTTGCTGGGGCTTGGGATGAAATGGGCCGTTAAGGAATGCGAATATGATCGAGAGCAGGGAGTGGTGCGG
>JBGSMR010000252.1:0-5853 GCA_041740065.1 Chthoniobacterales bacterium | reverse complement strand
CAACGCCCTCCGCCTCAAAGTGGGCACCAAAGTTTCCGGATAGCGGTGACACACACCCTTACAGTCGGACGCACAATTTTCATCGCCTCGTCCAATCGAGGAGTGACCGGATTTGGCGCTGCGATAGATACAATCGCTCCGGTTGTAATAATGGTTGGAATGAGCCCGATCGCCTGCAACCGCACGTCCTCATGAAATTCCTGACATCGCAGCTGATGCACTTTTTAAAGCCGGCATCGAGTCGGCGGAATGTAAAGTTGCTGGCTCAGTTCCTCGCGTTACTGCTGCTCATCATTTTGGTTTTTACCGTGGCATTCCACGGGATCATGGCGTGGGAAGGGCAGAATTATTCATGGGTGACGGGCTTCTACTGGACCATGACGACTATGTCCACGTTGGGTTTTGGAGACATCACGTTTGCCTCCGATCCTGGGAAACTATTCTCTGTGTTCGTGTTGATGACGGGCATGATTTTCCTGCTCGTCCTATTGCCATTCACATTTATTGAATTTTTCTATTCCCCGTGGATTCGCGCGCAGGAGGAATCCCGGGCACCCCGCCGGGTGTCGGATCGAATAAGAGGTCACGTCATATTGTCCAACTTCGATCCCGTCTCTGAAGCATTCATTGGGCGACTGAAAAAGTACAATGTGCCGTATGTTCTTGTTGTCAAAACACTGGAGGAAGCACTGCGTTTTAATGATGAAAGTGTGAGCGTTGTGATGGCCGACATCGAAGATCCCTCGGCATTCGAAACCTTAGGGTTGGAGCGTGCCGCGATGTTGGTGGCCTCCTCTACGGACGTGGCGAATACAAGCGTGGCATTCACTGCACGGGCACTTGCGCCGGATATCACTATCGTGGGAACCGCAAATTCCGCCGACTCCGTGGATGTGCTCCAACTGGCAGGCTGCGACCATGTGATCCAGCTGGGCGAGTTGCTCGGCGCATCGCTTGCCCGCCGGACCATCGCTGGGGACGCGCAGGCGCATATTATTGGCAATATCGATGACATTCGGGTCGCCGAAGCGACCGCCGCAGGCACCCCGCTCGTCGGGAAATCACTCCGTCACAGCAGGCTTCGCGAAAAGGTAGGCTTAACCGTGATTGGCATTTGGGAACGCGGCGGCTTCCGTGTCCCTGCACCGGACGATGTAATTACGGATACCACGGTATTGGTGCTGGCTGGAACAGAGGATCAGATCAATCGCTACAATGAGCTTTTCTGTATTTACCACCGCTCCATGGCGCATGTCATTGTGATTGGTGCGGGGCGCGTCGGGCGGGCCACCGGAAATACTTTGGCCGCACTGGAAATGGACTATCGGATTGTTGACAAGAATCCGGATCGTGCGTGCCAGGCTGAGAAATTTATTTCCGGCAGCGGGGCCGATCTTGAAACATTGGAACGTGCAGGAATTCGGGACGCGCCGGCCGTCATCATTACCACACGCGAAGATGACGTGAATATTTACCTAACGATTTATTGTCGAAAACTGCGGCCAGACATCCAGATCATTGCGCGCTCGACGATGGAGTCAAACACGAGTCGATTGCACCGAGCTGGTGCAGATTTCGTCATGTCATATGCCACGATGGGCGCCGGAATCTTGTTTAATCTCCTGCGCAAGGGCGGAGACGTACTCATGGTTGCTGAGGGTCTTAATGTGTTCCGCATGCCCATGCCGCCAGCGCTTGTTGGACATACGCTGCTGGGATCCCGCGTGCGCGAACTTACGGGATGTAGCGTGATTGCGCTGCAGCGAAACGGGGAGATGATAATGAACATGCTCCCAGAGACCCTGCTGAACGAGGGTGATGGGCTGGTCCTAATCGGCACCGTGGATGCCGAAAATCTCTTCCTTCGAGAATTCTGTCGGAGGTAACTCCGGCGGGTGAGAAAAGCCTTTCTGAAAGCTCCGACCTACCGGTCGCACTCACCCATCACGAAGTCTACACTTCCAAGGATACTCACGACGTCGCTGATCATGTGACCAGGAAGAATTTTCGAAAGGATGCTTAGATTTACAAACGAGGGCGAGCGGATCTTCATGCGATACGGCACGCCACCGCCCTTGCTATAAATGTAGAACCCGAGTTCTCCTTTGGGATTTTCAGCTCCGAAGTAGATCTCCCCGGCTGGAGCATCCACACCCTCGGTGGCGACAATAAAGTGGTGGATTAGCTCCTCCATTTTTTTCATCACCGCGTCTTTTTCAGGGAGTATGCTCTTCGGATCATGGTAGTTAATCGGGCCGCTGGGAATCGTATCGATCACCTGCTCAAGAATCCGCAAACTCTGGCGCATCTCTTCCATGCGAACCAAGTATCGATCAAAACAATCCCCGGTTGTTCCGATCGGGATTTCGAAATCATACTTTTCGTAGTCTAGATACGGATTTTTCCGGCGAAGGTCATGATCAATGCCGCTGCCGCGCAGGTTCGGTCCCGATATGGCGTAGGCAATCGCATCTTCCTTCGTAATCACCCCAATGTCCCGGGTCCGATCCATGAAGATCTTATTTCGCGTGAGCATCCGATCCACTTCCTCGTGCGATACTTTGAACTCGCGGATAAACTCCCTGAGCTGAGGAATGAAACGGTCCGGTAAATCCCGCACCTGACCACCCACACGCGTGTAACTCGTGGTAAAACGAGCCCCGCTGAGGAGCTCCACCAAGTTGTAAATCTTTTCGCGCCCTTCAAATGTCCAAAGAAACATTGTCGTTGCTCCGAGATCCATGCCGAAACATCCGACTCCCAGCAGATGCGAAGAAATGCGCGCCAATTCGCAACAGATCACCCGGATCGCTTTCCCACGCGGCGGGAGCTCCCAGCCCATCAGCTTCTCCACCGCAAGCGCATACGCGACGTTGTTTGCAATCGGCGCCAGATAGTCGAGCCGGTCTGTGTAGGGAACAAACTGGTTGTACTGCATGTTCTCCGCGATTTTTTCATCGCCCCGATGCAGATACCCAATGTCTGGCGTCGCTTTAGCAATCAACTCCCCATCCAATTCGAGGACAATGCGCAGCACTCCGTGAGTCGAGGGATGGGAGGGGCCCATGTTCAGGGTCATCGTTTCACCAAGCAGCTCTCCGGTATCCTGCACATTCTGGATAGATTGGATGCTTCGGGCGAGAGTGTCGGGTTGCTCAAATATGGTAGCCATGACGGTAGTTATTACGGATATACCTTACTCGCGGATGGAAGGAAAGTCAGCAATGGCAATTTCGGGAAAATGGATACTGGATTGCGGCCTCTCTTTATTCTAGGCTCGCGCTTCGCGTATCCCAATCACACGCACGGAATATGACAATCGCCATACTTGGATCCGGTTCCATCGGATTATATTACGGAGCAAAACTAGCTGACGCCGGAGAAGATGTGCGTTTTCTCATGAGGTCCGGTTACGATCAAGCCCTTCGAGATGGCATTCGTGTGCGGAGTCCCGACGGGGATTTGCATCTTTCTGCCCCTCGGGTCGCGAACGACGTCCACGACATGGGACCGGCGGACCTCATCCTGATCGCGATAAAAGTAACGGACAATCCGATGCTCGTGGAGCTTGTGCCACCGTTGTTGAAGGATGGAACCGCATTGGTGACGTTACAAAATGGATTGGGCAACGAAGAATTTTTGGCGGAGCAGTTTGGTGCGCACCGTGTGTTAGGAGGACTTTGTTTCGTATGCCTCACCCGGGACACGCCGGCGTCCGTCGAACACGTTGGGCATGGCACGCTGAGTATCGGAGAGTTTGGCGAGCGGGGTGTTTCTCCCCGACTTCAGGATATCGCAGGGCGGTTTTCTCACGCCGGGATGGAGACGCATACGGTAGATGCGCTCATCCAGGAACGCTGGCGCAAGCTCGTGTGGAATATCCCCTTCAACGGCCTCTCGGTCGCTGCAGGTCGGAAATCTGTGGATGCAATTCTCGCATCAAAGGAGTTGTTCGGTCAATCCGTCACGTTGATGCACGAGGTCATTGCCATCGCGAATGCACTCGGCCATGAGATTCCGCTGAATTTTGTGGATATCCAAATCGACCGCACCCGCTCTATGGGCGCGTATAAACCTTCTACACTGGTTGATCATTTGGCAGGGAAGCCACTCGAAATCGATGCGATTTGGGGGGAACCGCTGCGCCAGGCAAAGGCCGCAGGAGTTGAGTCGCCCCACCTAGAGGCGCTCTATAAGCGCTTGGCAACTATCTGACGGAGCCGCAGGTTAAAGGGCGTCTTTGGACGTTGCGGCAAACTGGCTGCACCAGTAGTCAAGACGCTCTTTGACGCGTTTTTCCATGCCATTTTCCGTTGGACTATAATATCGACGCCCTTCCGGCAGGTAGGCCTGGGGCACAAAGCCGCCCTCAAAGTCATGACTGTATTTGTAGCCTTCGCCATGCCCCAATTGCTTCGCTCCCGGATAATGACCATCACGCAAATGGGTAGGGACGGCGAGCGTGCGACCCTCACTTACCTCTTTGGTGGCGGCACCGATGGCTAGCGTGGTGCGATTGCTCTTCGGCGCGGTCGCGATGTAAATCGCCGCATGGGCCAAATTCAGCTGCGCTTCGGGAAGACCGACAAAATCCACCGCATGTGCAGCTGCGGTGGCCACGAGCAACGCCTGGGAATCCGCCATCCCGACGTCTTCGCTGGCACAAATGACCAGCCGTCGCGCAATGAACCGGGGATCTTCACCCGCGACGAGCATTTTCGCCAGCCAATACACCGCTGCGTCTGGGTCGGACCCGCGCATGCTTTTGATGAATGCGCTGATGGTGTCGTAATGCGCGTCACCATCCCCATCATAAACCACCGCCTTGCGCTGGATACTTTCCTCAGCGATTTCCAAAGTAATGACGCGGTCTCCGTTAGCGTCGGGGGAAGTTGTGAGGGTGGCCAATTCCAGCGCATTGAGGCATTTGCGGGCATCTCCATCACTCATGCGCGCCAGATGCTCGGCCGCCTCAGGCGCTAGTCGCACATGGAGGGATCCAAGGCCCCGGCCCGAGTCGCAAATCGCCCGGTCCATCAATGTAACGAGATCTGAATCGCCCAGCGGCTGAAGTTGGAAAACCTGGGATCGAGAAACGAGCGGCGAGTTAATGTAGAAGAAAGGATTGTGGGTTGTTGCGCCGATCAGCCGCACAAGACCGCTTTCAACATCCGGTAGAAGGGCATCTTGTTGCGACTTGTTAAACCGGTGCAATTCGTCGATGAACAAAATTGTGGATTTTCCTCCATTTGCCGAGCGATTGGCGGCCGCAGCAACGACCCTGCGGATATCGGCTACATTGCTTTCGACCGCATTCAGTTTTTCAAACCGACTTTGCGAGGCACAGGCGATGGCTTGGGCTAGGGTGGTTTTACCGGTTCCCGGAGGACCAAAAAAAAGGAGCGATCCAATCCGGTCCGCCTCAATCGCGCGGCGAAGCAACTTTCCTTCGCCGAGGATATGACTCTGCCCGACGATCTCATCAATGGTCCGCGGGCGCATCCGAGACGCAAGCGGGGCGCTGGCATCGGGAGATTGAGACCCAGGGTCGGAACTGGCAAAAAGGTCGCTCATTGGCTTACACACTACCAGATCAACGGATGGTGCGAACTCTGATTTTGTGATTCATCTGGCGAACTCGTCAGACGCCTCTCCGGATGACAAAATTTTTTCTTAAGCACCCACGGATGAGGCATTGCTGATGTGGCGGCGTCTTGTATTATTGGTAGTTCCCGTATGGAAGAACCCTTGGAGCCCACAGACGACGCATTGGTGAAGCGCACCAAGGATGGCGACGTGGCGGCATTCGACGACTTAGTGGTGCGTTACAGCCCGCGCCTGTATGGGTTGGTC
>JBGSMR010000214.1:0-4841 GCA_041740065.1 Chthoniobacterales bacterium | reverse complement strand
TGGTCCCAGCTCCCCGGAAGTCCATTGACTTGCGAAACCATCATGGGCGGATGCAATGGGCCAGGAAACTCTTCGGCAGCGAGGCATTTGACCCTGCCGTCCTGTGACGGTGCAAGATTGGGTAGGATTCGCACCCCGTTCAGTCCCAGCCACGACCCCTCCTGTGATGTAATCGTTGGGGATTCCACCTGCGCACTTACGTAAGAAAAACCATCTGGTAATCCGTTCTGCGATGGAGGTTCGAAAAGTGTCGGTAAAACGTCATGGGGCATTGAATCATCCGGTCGTGCAGCAACGCGAAATACGACTCGTGCCGCACGCACGGCACCGACACGGGTTGCTGAAGCGCTTGAAGCTGAAAAGCGCAGCGTTTTTCGGCTGTATGTGTTGCTTGCGTCGTCTATCTCAACTGCCAAGCCACTGCGGCCTCCCGCAGGCACTTGCAGCGTCCAATCATTAACGTCGGATTTGCCATTGATTCGCACTCCCGGAGCATCGTCGCGGTGAATGCGGATATTTGCGGCGCGCTCCGAGAAGTTATAAACCCACAGCGTCCCGCGCATCGGTGATTTGTTCTTGAACCAATATGTGCCACCGACTTTGAAGGGGATGCAGGTTTGATTGTCCGGCATCCATTGCAGCACGGTGCGTGAGGCATGCACAGGCAGGTCGACGAGTGGGAGGTCGTGGGAAACGGGGTTCTGAATTGTAAAATCACGGTAAGCTTCCCAGGCCGGGAATACGTGATCCGAACCCTCAGTCATCGAAAACGGATCTGATTGGTGGGCAAGAATAAATGGCATGAAAACCGGGATTTGTGCGCGGTGGGCTGCCCTCGCGCAATCGACAATGTAACGGGCTTGAGCTTGCCGTGCCTCGGCGTTGTCCCATTGCCCGGGAGGAATATTGTTTAATCCGGTTTCTGTGATCCATACGGGCAATTCACCCCGTCCCGACCACCGCGCGCCAAACTCCCGATGAGCTTGGATCGCTGGCTGCAGGTCATCGGCAAATCCGTAGTGATGAAAATTGACTGCATCCGTGAACTCGTAAATTCCATTTTCGACAGCGAGATCCAACCAATTCCCCGGGGGGAATGCCAGCCCACCGGAAAGCACAATGGGCAGTTGCACGTCCAATGGATCACTCGGGTGGTGGTGGGCGATGGAACTGAGAGTTTTCATTCCTGAGCTTCCAGTCCAGGGGGTAGGGCGGTCCTGCAAGGCTTGGCGCGCACCATCCTTGATTCCGAGATAGACCGCCTTCTGATATGCCGTGACGCGATCGGGCAGGTCTTTGCAGTAGTGAGCGTCCGGCTCCCCAACCATCTCAAATGCATCAACTTCGCCCAACGTCACTGCTCCCAACCGTTTTGCTTCGGAATATACTCCTCGCAGATCTTCCGGGAGTTGATTGCCTTGTTGTTCGACGGGCAGTGGCTCAAGACTTCCGGTGAATGCAACAACCCGATACCCCTCCGCTTTGAGGTCCCGCCACACGCGTCGAAGTGGGGTGTCCCATTGGTCAACCATCCAATCCGGCAGGGGAGAGCTTCTAGTTGCCACGCCAGGTCCGCGTTCCCTGAGCCAGACGATCTTTGATTGCTTCAGCAACCGGATATATCCTGGCACCTCTAAGCGGTCCACATGGCAAGACAGACAGGCATCAATTCCCCATCCTGGTTCTCGTTCGGCAAACACGGAACCGCAGAGTGCCAAGATGACCGCGACGATTTTCCATCCGATCGGATCGCGTGCGGCTCCCATTGCCGTTAGAACCGGAAAATCAGCCCTGTGCCCAAGGCGTTCACCTCGTAGTCCCGTATCGAGTCGTCGGAAACGAGCTGCTGTCTGCGATAGAACATCGACCATGTCACTTGATCTTTCCAGAATGTGTAGCTGATGCTCGGCGTGAACGCCACGTATTGCTCAGTCCTCCCATCGGGACCGTCTCCTTCGTATTCCAGAAACTGGTATGAAAGCCCAAGGTTGAAGTCAATCCGTCCAAAAAGCCGCTGCTTTAACTGTAGTTGAAGCGAGTTGTTTATATATGTCAGTCCCCGCTCCAGATCCGAAATTTGAACATCTCTACTTAGAGTCAGCCCCACAGACGTCATTTTGCGGAGCTCGTAATTCATTGCAAAGTTAAAGATCGGTGTCGTGAAATCTTTGGCGTCAGCGAGGTTTTCGCCTTCAAATTGCCGTGATTGAATTCCAAAAACGAACTGCCCGCTCAACTTGCTGAGATTGGAATATGTGATCCCGGCGTTGATTCCTTGAAAAGGTTGTGTGCCGCCCTCCCCGATGTAAGCGATGCCTGCAAACGGACCTGCAAATACGGTGACTTTGGGGCTGAACTCATATGCCAGTTGAGGGGCTGCTGATACCGTCGTGTAGTCGTCGCGGTTCGAGTAGTCTTGGAGCAAGTAGGAAAAGTTTGCGCGGGCGTAAGTTTTTCCGCCCAACAAATAGGAATTGTCCCAGTTCACTCCAAGCGTGCTGTATTCCGAAAGCCCTTGCTGGGTTGCATTGGGCTCGTCGCTTCGGAGAAAGCTTACGGCGAGTGCCGTCTGATAGCGGGCTAACGTGTAGTCGGCAAGGAATTCCAAGTTTTCGTTCACTGTATTTCGCGCTTTGTTTTCACCGTAGAAAACAAATGACGGCGTGTAAGTGAGGCGGGCAAAATTGGTCGCCTCGCCCCGCCATCCGCCGGTGCCGAAGGTAAATGTGGGGCCTGCTCGCGCCACGTAATCCGGAGTGGGATTGTTCGCCGTCGCGAAGATATTCGTGTTGTACTCCAGGCTCGTTAGTAACGTGATTCGGGCATGAATCGGACCGATTCGGAATTTCAAGCCATCCATCTGAAACCAATTCCAACGTTCGAACCCGGGCAAGTAATAGTTCGTCTCGTCCGGTACACCAACGGATGCGTCGCCCTCGGAGATCAAGTCAGAATCGGTATTCATCGGGGAATCAACCCCGGTTGCATCCATGGGCTGTCTGACAATCGGCTGTTGGATTCCCAATTCCGTATTGATCGTTGGGATTTCCGTAGGCAGATTTGCCTGCGGCTCAAGTTCGACCTGCGCGGGTGGGATTGCTTCGTCCGTGGCGAGATCCAGCTCTAGATTCATCGGCGCCAGATCGTCGGCATCTTGAGTAGGGTACGGTTCAGACGGATCGGTCCACTGTGGGGATTCTGGAATCTCTGATTGTGCCCATCCCGTTGGGATTGCTCCCAAAATCAAAGCTAGCAGGCAATATCTAACGGCTCGATGCCTACTGCGGGTCCGGCAGTTTTTTCGCATTGTGTTGATGATTAGCCGCGAGGACATTGATAAGACAGACGGAAAATATCCGTGGGGCAGTCAAGCAAGGTGGTAGAGGCAAGTCCACTTCAATTTCGGACGCCGAATTTCATTTGCGATGGTGTTCGTCAGGCCTATTCTTAGCG
Organism: Chthoniobacterales bacterium; assembly: GCA_041740065.1. GTDB lineage: Bacteria > Verrucomicrobiota > Verrucomicrobiia > Chthoniobacterales > JAATET01 > JBDNGG01. Next base: position 1,388 of record JBGSMR010000214.1, on the reverse strand, counting down.
AATGGACACGCTTTTCCAGATTCTTTCTCAGCCGTTTATTTGGGGCCTTGGTCTCGGGCTCCTCGTCGCTGGATTTCTCTGGAAATCTGGATGGACGGCCCGATCGGTACTTAAGGCGGAGGTTGGCCGACTCCATGGATCTCAACAGGAGTTGCAGTCGCATCTAAATACGCATTTGAAAATCAGCGCGACTGGCAATGATCAACTGCAACGGGAGTTGCAAGCGCTTAAATCGCAGAACGAAAACCTCCGTGTCAACCTGCAGGGTCTCCAACAGAAACCTGGGCGAGCGGAAATCCGTCAGTGGCAAATCATGGAGCTCGCCGTAGCGAGAATGCGTGAGCAGGCGCCCGGATTTGCGCCGGCATGGGAGCAGGCGATGCGGGCGGCGACAGCGGATTTGGAAGCGTCAGAAAGCGGGTTCACGAAATTGCTGCGCAAGGTGCTTCCGAGCTCGTCGGTTTCCGGGCGCGCTGAGGAATCTGAGAACATATCGCTGATGCCCTCGTCCCCCACGCAGCCGAATCCTGAGAGATAGCTCTATCAAGAGGACCGCTATCGATCTACTTTCACGAGCGATCTAGCGCGAGTCTCCATACCAATGTTTGCAGTCCTACTAATATCCACTGCTATCCTTCTTGTCATTGCCTACCGGTATTACGGTCGGTTCTTAGAGCGAGTTACGGGAATTGATGACCGAAATCCGACCCCTGCGGTCACCGTCAATGATGGTGTGGACTATGTGCCCACGCGAGCATCGGTGGTTTTTGGACATCATTTTTCATCGATTGCGGGGGCGGGTCCGATTGTTGGCCCCATCGTGGCTGCTGCGGCATTCGGATGGGCTCCGACATGGATCTGGGTGGTGATCGGATCGATTTTCATTGGTGGGGTTCACGATTTTGGATCGACGGTCGTGAGCTTGCGATATGGAGGGAAATCGATCGTCGAGGCCTTTCGTCGGATTGTTGGGCAGCGGACGGGAAAGCTGCTACTGCTGTTTGTTCTGATCACGCTGATCTATGTGATCATCGTATTTTTGGACCTTACTGCAGCAAGTTTCACGGAGATGCCAGCCGTCGCGACAGCGTCCGGATGGTTTGTGCTGATGGCGCTGGCATTCGGGTGGGTGATAGTGAAAACACGCATGCATTATGGTGCTGCAATTGGCGTGTTTGTTTGTCTCACGTATTTAGGACTGGCCCTCGGACATTTTTTTCCAGCACCGGTGCTTTCCAAGGATTTTTGGATCGTGGTGGTGCTGATCTATTGCATGGTGGCTGCAATATTGCCTGTGAGCGTGCTCATGCAGCCGCGCGATTTTCTGAGTGCGACGTTCCTTTATGCGATTCTCGCGTTGGGATTACTTGGTGCGATTGTTGGTCCCA
>JBGSMR010000202.1:0-3841 GCA_041740065.1 Chthoniobacterales bacterium | reverse complement strand
AATCCCTCGAACAACGCATTGACTACACGGCCTTCAGGTTGACCGGTGATCACAGCGGGATCCAACGACTCGGGCTCAGCGCCATTGATGAAAACCAGGTCCGCGCGCGACCCGCCGTCGCCGCAGCCTGTGAGCGTAAAGCTGGTGATCAGCGCCAACGGTAGCCAGATTCTCAAAATCATTGCAGCACAATAGAGGGTGAGACACGATCTGAGATAGACTAAACTTATCCTATGAAAATCCGTCCCTCCCTCGTTGCATTGCTGGGTGCCGCCACTGTTGTCAGTGTGTTGGTGGCCTGCGCCACGTCACGCCAAGCGCCCCTGAAGACCGTGAACTCGGTAGATCTCAGCCGATATGCGGGCAAATGGTATGAGATCGCCAGCTATCCCATGTGGTTTCAGCGGCGCTGCGTCGGCGGAACGACCGCAGAATACACATCTAAGGCAGATGGTTCTATCGGTGTGGTTAATACCTGCTACGACAAGAATGGTAAGCCAATCCGCGTCGAAGGAAGCGCCACAGTGGTGCCGGATTCCGGAAACTCAAAATTGAAGGTCCGATTCTTTGGTCCGTTTACGGGAGATTATTGGGTCATCGCATTGGATCAAAAAGACTACTCGTGGGCATTGGTGGGCCACCCGTCGCGTAAATACCTTTGGGTGCTTTCTCGCTCTAAAGAGTTGCCGTCTGCCACCTACGACCAGATCGTGGCTGAAGCGGTCGCACAAGGTTACGATGCGAAACAACTCCGGCGCACCGATCAATCGATCCCACGCTGATCGTCAATTCCTGCTCGCGCCGGGCGCAGCAAGGCGTCATAGTTTGCTGGCGTCTATGCTTCCAGAAATCGAAAACCTTCTCATCCTTCAGGATCGCGATCAGCGAATCCGCACTTATCGCACCGAGCTCACGGCTGTTCCGACAGAGCGTAAAACACGTGAAAATCTGATCACGAGTTCGGCAACCCGGCTGGATGCATCGAAACTCCGCCTGAGAGAGGTCGAGGTCGAGCGCAAACGCCTGGAGTTGGAAGCCACCGCCAAGCGCGATCAAATCATTCGCTATAAACAGCAGCAGATGCAAACGCGTAAAAATGAGGAATACGCCGCCTTCAATCACGAGATCGCTTCTGCTGAAAAGACGATCTCCGAAATTGAGGACCGGGAGCTCGACCTCATGGCGGAGACCGAATCGCTCGCCCCTGCCACCGCGACCGCTGAACAGACGCATGCATCGGAGAAGCTTCGATATGAATCACAGATCGCCGACTTGGATGCGAAAAAGGTGGCGCTCGAAAAACAGCTTGCTGATTTGGAGTCCACCCGTGATCCCCTCACCCTGCCCATTGACCCTGATCTTTTAGACCGCTACGAACGGTTATTCAAAAGCAAGAATGGTGTCGTGGTCGTGCCGCTGGAAAATGACGTCTGCACCGGTTGCCACATGAAAGTCCCTATGCAGGTCGGACTCGAAGTGCGCAGTGAAAAGGCCATCGTCCACTGCCCGAACTGTGGAAGAATCCTCCACCTACCGGCATGACTCCGCATCGATGAGCCTTGAGTGCCTGATATCCAGAGCCAATCCGTGACCAGACTCCCTGTTATCTATCTCGGTCCCGAGGGGACGTTTTCGCATCACGTCGCCGAACAGCGGTTTGGATCCCGTCGCCCGCTGGAGCCATGTGCGTCGTTCGGTGCAATCTTTGACTCGCTAATCAACCAACCAGGTGCCCACGCCGTAGTGCCCGTGGAGAACTCCTTGGGCGGGACCATATACGACGCCGTAGATCTTCTGATCGCGCAAGCCGGACGAGTGTTTGTCGTCGAAGAAATTGCGTTGCATGTGCGAATCGGTCTGTTGGGGCGAAGCCAGAAGCCGATCCGCCGCATCTACTCGCACTTTGTGCAACTCCACACCCACCGCGAATGGATTGCCACGAACCTTCCCGACGCGGAGGTCATTCCCATGGCAAGCACCGCGCTCGCTGCGGATGCAGCCGCAGCAGATGACGAAGCAGCCGCATTGGCAGCACCTGGAGCGGCGACTTCGCGTGGTCTCGATATTCTGCGTTGTCCTGTGATTCCAGGACTCGGAAACATCACGCATTTTTTTGTCCTCGGTCATCTGGAGAAGGTGCCAAAAAATCCTGATACGGCACGCTCTGCCGTCGCGGTGTCATTTGGCAACGCAAGTGGTAGCCTCCATCGGTTTTTAGGCCCGTTTGCCCGAGGTGATGTGAATATCAACCGCATCATTTCCCGACCGCTGCCAGGCCATACCGACCGCGCAGTCTTTTTTATGGAGATCGATGGAGCGCCTGGCGTCCCGCGATATGATGCCGCGATCCGGCGTGCCCGGGCGACGTGTGATACGTTCTTTTCATTCGGCTCCTATCCTTGGAAGCGAGTCATACGCTCATAATTCTGATAACTGACGCTAGCGAAACCTCAGAATCACTGCTTTATTGAACTTCACGACAGCCGCAACCGCTCCTCACTTGTGAATTCCCAAGCCATCCCCTCTCCCGCACCGACTTCGGAGACAATCATTCCGATTCTGATCGGAGCGTTCGTTATCCTTGCCGGCATATTCGCCCTCGTGGGCATGCTCCCATATTCTATCGGATATGGAAATGTGCGTGTTCCCATTTCGGCCACGCTGGGTACGTTCTGGAAAACCGAGGATTGGCAACATTGTTGGCTCGTTCCGCTGGCGTCTGCATTTATCGTTTGGCAACGGCGGGCGGAGTTGATTGCCGCGCCCGTGCGCGGGCATTGGCTGGGATTTGTGATTATCGCATTCTCTGCGTTTTGCTATTGGGCTGGATACCGGACAGATAATTTTTTCGTTGGCCTCGGATCGATCTGGCTTTTCATCGCCGGCGGAATACTCGCGATGTTCGGATGGCAATGGGCTAAACTGATGCTCTTTCCGTGGCTTTTCTTGTTCTTTGCAATGCCCCTCGTGTTTCTGGAGGAAATGATCGCGTTCAAACTGCGCCTGTTCATGTCATCAGCCAGTGTCCAATTATTAAATATTTTTGGCTTTGGGTCGATTCAACAAGGCACGGCGATTCTGTCAGCTCCCAATACCCTGCTGGGGACACCGGCTGGCGCTGCATTCTCGGTGGATGTCGCTGATCCTTGTAGCGGGATTCGCTCTCTCTTCGCCCTCACCATGGCGACCGCGCTCTATGCGTTTTTCATGGTAAAGCCCGCTTGGAAGCAGATCCTTCTGTTCTGTTGCGCCATCCCTCTGGCTATCGCAGGAAATATGGCACGCATTCTCATGCTCACCGTTGGGACCATCGCGTTTGGATCGGAGTTTGCCATCGGCTCGTTAGAAGAACCGAGCACGTTCCACCTTGGAGCAGGATTTCTGGTCTTCATCGTCGCATTCGCAGGCATGATCGGCATCGGATCTCTGCTCACCCTAGACTGGAAAAATACGATTCCTGTCGTATGCACGGGAATCGGCAACATCCTCACAGCTCGCGATACCACCCCGGCAGTTCCTCCCGTAGTTTCTAGTTCGTCTGGTTCCGGTCGCGCAGACACGGACTCTACCGATCGATACTAGTCTTAGTTCTTCTGTTGCTGTTCAGCCCTACTCAGAATCTGTAGTCGACGCAGCTCAATATTCAACCGGCGCAATCGAACCTGCCGGGCCCGCGGGTTTTTCACTTTACGGGCCAAAATCACTTGTCCTTCGACAAACTCAATCCGCTGCTCGATTGGACTCGGCGCTGGAGCCGGCGCTGGCGCTGGAGCTGGCGCTGGAGCTGGCGCTGGAGCCGGCGTTGGAGCCGGCGTTGGAGCTGGCGTTGGAGCCGGCGTTG
>JBGSMR010000172.1:0-11080 GCA_041740065.1 Chthoniobacterales bacterium | reverse complement strand
GTCGGCGACGCTGTTGATCGGGACAAGCACATTTGTTTCGGGATAGTATGTCGCAGCACAGCGGCGCGGGATGGAATAGGGCGCAACAAAAAAGCGCCGCGCAGTACGCTCAATGCCTTCAAAGTGACTGGTCAAATCTACCATCTGTCCTTGCTGCAAACCGGCATCCGCGATGTCTTCGGGATTTAGAAAAACAACCCGACGACCGTTGAAAATCCCTCGATAGCGGTCATCGAGACCATAGATCGTGGTATTAAACTGATCATGACTGCGCATCGTCATCATCATGAATTGACCAGGCGCGAGGGTGTCGGGCGGGAGCGAATGGATAGTAAACCTCGCTTTGCCGAAATCGTTGTCGAAGCGGCGCTCGTCCCTCACAGGATTGGGCAGATAGAAAACACCATTCCGGATGCGATCGTTGAAATTTTCGAAACCTGATATGACACGTTCGATGGCGTCGCGGATGCGATCGTAATTTCCGGCCAACCCTTCCCAGTCAACGGTCGTGCGATCCCTGAGCGTAGCGCGGGCCAGACGCGCCACGATTGCCGGTTCGCTTAAGAGATGCACTGAGGCTGGTTCGAGATGCCCGCGCGAGGAATTGATGATGCCCATACTGTCCTCGACCGTTACAAATTGCTCACCACCGGTTTGCCGATCAATCTCCGTGCGGCCAAGGCAAGGCAGGATCAATGCCGTGCGACCCGTAATCAGATGCGCGCGGTTCAACTTGGTTGAAACGTGTGCCGTGAGACGGCACTTCATCAGCGCCCTCGCAGTGAAATTGGTATCGGGTGTGGCGGATAGAAAATTACCACCGAGTGCAAAGAAGACCTTGATCCGCCCATCGCGCATCGCCTTGAGCGCCTCGACTGTGTCGACCCCGTGCTCGCGCGGCGGTTGAAACTGAAATTCTTTTCCCAAGCGGTCGAGGAAAGTATCATTCACTCGCTCCCAAATTCCCATCGTGCGGTCCCCCTGCACATTCGAGTGTCCACGCACCGGGCAAGGTCCCGCACCAGACCGCCCAATGTGACCGCCAAGGAAGAGGAAATTCATTACCACCTGAATGGTCGCCACTGAGTTCTTGTGCTGCGTCAGTCCCATCGCCCAGCATGCGATAATTCGTTTTGAACGGATAGCGACGTCTGCGGCTTGGCGGATTTGTTCGCGGGACAGTCCGCAACTGACCGTGATCTCGTCCCATCCGATCGCTCGCAGCGATGCAATGAGATCATCGAAACCCGATGTGTGATCGCGGATGAATTCCTGATCAAACACACAGCCAGGCCGCGCATCTTCCTCGGCGAGCATCTCTTTCATGATACCTTGGAAAAGCGCGAGGTCTCCATTGATCCGCACCGGAAGCCAGAGATCAGAGAGCGCGGTGCCGGCACCCAACAGAGTGGGTAAGGCACGCATCGGATTTTTAAAATCCTGTGGGTTTTTAAATCGGGAATTTCCTGTTTCCGGCAGTGGGTTTATACTGACGATGGTGCATCCATTCGCTTTTGCTGCGGCTAGGGAGGAAAGCATCCGCGGATGGTTCGTGCCGGGGTTTTGCCCGATGATGAATATCGCATCGGCCTTTTCAAAGTCTTCCAGCGTCACACAACCCTTACCGATTCCAATCGTTTCGTTCAGCGCCGCACCACTGGATTCGTGGCACATGTTCGAGCAGTCCGGCAAGTTATTGGTGCCAAATTGCCGAACGAAAAGCTGATAGAGAAACGCAGCCTCATTACTTGCGCGGCCGGAAGTGTAAAAGGCAGCCTCGTTTGGCGAGGCAAGCGCGTTGAGCTCCTCGCCGATCTGACGGAACGCAGCGTCCCACGAAATCGGCTCATAATATGCCGAGCCGTCTCGACGGATCATTGGTTCGGTGAGGCGCCCCTGCTGGCCGAGCCAGTAATCAGATCTCTCCGCAAGTTCAGCGATGCTGTGATCGCGGAAAAAATCAGCGGTGATCCGCTTGGTCGTCGCTTCATCGGCCACCGCCTTGACTCCATTTTCGCAAAACTCAAACGCGTGCCGATCCGCGTCAGGACTCGGCCACGCGCAACTCTGGCAGTCGAACCCATCAGTTTGATTCAACTTCAAAAGCGAACTTACCCCACGCGCGACGCCCATTTCCTTCCACGTGAATCGAGCCGTTTGCACCACCCCCGGCAACCCCGCTGCCACGTCACACTTTTGGCCCACGCGCAGGAGGTCGATTTCCTCGGGAGTCTCCGCACCAGGCACCGGTGCCACATCGGTTGGATGAATGGTGATCGTGGCCGTCGGAACTCCGGTGCCAATGTGCTCCGGCTTCTGCGCAACGGTGTCGAGTTCATGGTGGGAGTGGTTGGGTTCGTTCATGACTGTATTCGCTCAGGATGGGTGTAAATATTAAATCTTCCGTCACGCACAAACCCGAGCAGCGTCGCGCCTGACTCCCTCGCGAGTTCTACCGCCAGACTAGATGGCGCCCCGACGGCTGCCAGGATCGGTATACCCGCAGCAAGCGCTTTCTGCATGAGTTCAAAACTCGCACGCCCGCTCACGAGGAGCAAGCTGTCAGCGCATCGCGGGATTTGATTGGTGAGCAACTGCTCACCGATAAGCTTGTCCACGGCGTTGTGGCGTCCGACATCTTCCCGGCGGCAGAGTAGCATCCCTCGCGTGTCAAAAAGCCCGGCGGCGTGCAGGCCCCCCGTTTTATCGAACACCTCCTGCGTCTCGCGCAACGTCTCCGGCAGCCGATGGATCGCCTCTGCGGAAAATGCAGGCCCGCTTGTCCGCACTGATGGCCGCGTACTCATCCGGAGCGCAGCGATGGATGCCTTCCCACAAACCCCACAGCTCGAAGTGGCATAAAAGTGCCGCTCTAATCCGCGCAAATCTACCGTGATGTCCGCCTGCAAATCAATCCGCACCACATTCGACTCCGGAGAGTGAATCCGCTCGATGTTTGTCGCGGCACCGATGATTCCTTCCGCAAACAAGAACCCAGCGGCAAGCTCAGGATCGTGGCCCGGCGTTCGCATGGTGATCGAGACACTCTTATGAACACGCCAGCCCTTCCGCATATACCCGAGCTGGATCTCAAGCGGTTCCTCCACAGCGAGATCATCTTCACGGGCGACGCGGACGCTGTCTTCGACACGCTGGATCTGACTGCGGATGGTGCGGAGAGGCGTGATCACGGAATCCGACACTCTACATTCCCTCAGAAGTTTCGCCTTCGAAAAGTGCATCAAAATCCGCCGGCGAATTTACATTGTGAAAAAGCTTCTTTTCCGAGGCGTCAATTTTTAATGCGCTAGCAAGACCATCATTGATCAGCGCCTGACTGAGTTTTTGGAGGGAAAAGTCACCGGAGCGCAGGGCATTTTCAACCACGGGCGCACATGCTTTTGTGTAAAGTGCCGCGAGCGGTTCGAAGCTGGTTTCTATCTTAGGGATGACGGCACGGCCGTTCGCGTAAATGAGGAGCCTCGCAAGAAAATCAGCGGGGATCAATGGCAGGTCCACGGCGAGAACAAGCACAATTTCTTCTGAAGCTCCGGCAAGAATCGCACCAAGGCCGGAAAGTGGTCCCGCACAGGGAAGCAGATCCTTCACTACGCGGCAGCATCCTGCCCAAGGCCCATCCTCCGGTCCAGAAATCAGGATTTCCTTAGGAGCGAGGCTTTCTAGAAGCTCGATCTGACGCCGCCAAAGCGCCACGCCGTCGAATTCCAACAGTTTTTTGTCGCAGCCCATCCGCGATGATTTTCCGCCCGCTATCATGGCTGCGGAAAATCTGGGGGAACTCACGGCAGCTTGATCCATCCGTCTCCCAAGATCTTGGCACGCAAGCCGCCACGCCCACGCAAGCGGGCCTCAGCTTCAGGGTGAAACGCCTCGTTCATCCAATAACAAGGCGAGCATTCCGCACAGCCCTCAAACTGCACGCCTTGAATCTGAAACACCTTGCCAATAAGTAAATTAAGGTCCACACCGCGCGTGATGACGTTGCGTCGAAGCACCGAAGGCGCGACGCCATACACGCCACATTCTGCCTTCAAAGACTCGTAAACCTCCGAGGCAAAAAAGGTAATCTGCCCCTTGTAATCTTGTTTAAAATCACAAAACCGGTCCCCTTCGATACCTCGCCCCGCAAGACAGTGAATCGCGTCTACCTCGATGATTTTATGCGATCCAGCAGCCTGGCCGTGATGGCCAAAATAATTGTGTCCAGCGGAAACGTAGAGATGAATGGGAATAGGTTCGGGAATTGAGAGTCTCCGAGGGTCGTCACATGGAATCGTCGATTCCACAAAACGCCACCGGCCTCCGCGTTAGGATTGCGGAGCGCGCCCGGGGAACGTCAATTCGGCAATACCGCTTTTGTCGAGATCACCGAGACCGCTGGCGACCATGCGGTCGAATTGCGCTTTTGATGCCGCAGCAAGCGGCAGGTTCAGACCTTGTTCTTCAGCGAGTTTGAGCGCGATGCCGCTATCCTTGGCAGCGTGCGAAGCGGAGAAGAAGCAGGCGTGGTCGCGGTTGACCATGTCTTCGCCATCGGTTGCAAGCACGCGGCTATTGGCACCGGTCTGCGAGAAAACTTCCATGACGGTGTTCAACTCTAAGCCAAGTGAGGACGCGAGCCCTAGCCCCTCGGCGAGTCCGGCGGTGTTGATGTTCATTACCATGTTGACGAGCGCCTTAAGCTGCGCAGCCTGGCCGGTGGTGCCGATGTATCGCAGGAGTTTGCCATCGTCAGAGAGTGGAATGAGAACATCCTGCACTTGGTCGAAGACGGCCTTTTTTCCGCCGCACATCAGGTAGAGTGTTCCCGCAAGCGCTTGGTTGATGCTGGACGCCATGCAGGCTTCGAGAGTTTGTGCACCTGCTTTTTCGGCACGTCTTTCCACTTCGAGGTGGGTGGCAGGAGCGACCGTTGCGCAGTTGATGAAAATTTTACCCGATGCGCCAACAAGGAGGGAATCGCCGGTCTCGGCAAAGACGGCAAGTTGCGCGGCATCGTCGGTGACCACGGTGATGATGATCTCCGCCGAAGCAGTGACGGCGGCCAGGGTGTCACAGGATTTCGAGCCGATCTCAGTGGCAAGAGTTTGCGCGCCTTCGTGGTAAGAGTCGTAGACGGCAGTGACCGGAAAATTTTGTTCTTTGAGGCGGCGGGCCATGTTGGCTCCCATGCGGCCGACGCCGACAAATGCGATGGTTTTTTTCATAATAGGATGAATATAGACGTTACGAATTAGCTGGCAGCGAGGGCTTTTTTCCACGCTTTGGCGATGAGCGGGCGCAGCACTTTCGCATCTTCCCAACTATTGGGCAGTTGAGCCAAATTGTATCCCCCACGGACAGGGCCGAGTTCGGGTACGGCGAACATTTCGCGGCCGGCTTGGTTTCCCTTCATCCAAAGGGCGATGGTCTTTTCGAGGAAGGGCAGCCACTGCTCCAGTTCCACGGAAAGCTTGCCGCTGCCATTGGTCACCGGAACCTGGCAATGGTGTCCGTTGAATGGCCGAAAATGAAACTGCTGCGCGTTTTGGATGAGTTTGGCATCCACCAACAACCGCTCCCAATACGGGGGTGCAAGATGCTTCACTACAGAGACATGCGAAAAATCCCAGGTCATCGGCAAAAGATCGCCGGTAGCTTTTTTATAGCCCGCCGCGATGGCATACGCTTTTTCAGGCGTTTCGGTGCACGTGTCGCGGTGGAGCTCAATAGCGCATTTTGCTCCTAACTTATCACTTTCTTCGATCACCTTGATCGCAAGCCGGATGGACTCATCCACCGGCGTGTCGTGGTCGGCAAGCTGGACGTTGATGTGTACGGCACCACAGTCGAGGTTCTGCCGGATCAACTTGCGCACCTCAGAGCTTTTGGCCGTAGCGATGTATCCAACGATGATCAATCCGAGACTCTCGGCAATTTTACGGTGCTCATCGGTCGGCAGTGTCGCAATCCCGTCGAAGCCGGCTGCCTTGACATCCTCCAGCTGACGGGCAATTGACCAAGGTTTTTTTGCGGTTGGATAATCAAGGAGTGACCAGAGCGCGGCGATGTGCCGAAGCACGGGAGGGTTAGAGACTTTCATATTTTTTGTTTTTGGAGGAGAAATTTAGGAAGCAAAGAATGGGTTATGGAGCAGCTCCCCGGAAACCGTGGTCAGCGGACCGTGACCGGAGGCAAGGATTGTTTCGTGGGGTAGACTCAGGATTTCCTCGCGAGTCGTGCGGAGCGCATCCGCATAGGAAACCTTCCCGCCGCCCATGCTGCCAGCGAAAATTGCGTCGCCCACAATGGCGACCGGCAGGGCTAGGCCATTCACAACATAAGTGATCCCGCCATCGGCATGTCCCCACGTGAGGCGGGTGTCGATGGTGATCCCCCCAACGCGGAATGATTTCCCGGCAGCAAATGATTCCGTTCCAGCAAGCGGGGGTTCTTTATCCCCGAGCCACGCGGGTGCACCAGATCTTTCGCGTAACCGGTCGAGATCGAAAATATGATCACCGTGCGTGTGTGTGATGAGAATGAGCTCGATAGTCAGCCCCTTAGTCGCAGCAAAATCGAGCATCCCGCTGGCATCGGCACCGGCGTCAAAAGCGACCGCCTTTTTGGAGCCCTCATCCCAGACGAGGTAGGAGTTCACAGTCATGTCCTCGAATGGCGTGGTAAAAGTCTTCAGCCCATCGACCTCGACGACCTCTGGATGCCATGCTTTGCGGGCAGAGTCTGTGAGCGCCTGCGACCCGAGGTGCAGTGCTGTTGCAAGCCCACCAAGCGGCTTGATCAGAATTTCACCTTCTTGAATCTGGGCAAATTCCGCAGAGGATATCCCTGCGTGCTGAATGAGTTCCTCGTCACTCAGTTTCAGCCCGCGCTGGGCTTTGCCGAGAATATCGATGTGGCTATCTTCTAGGGGTAGTGGGATTTCGTTTGTCATTATAAAAAATTCTTGGATATCGGGTCTGTGCGGTTCTTATAAGATCAAAATTCACCGCAGGCAACTTGAGATTCCGAAACACCGAGTTCACATCATCTTGTCACTCCCGTTTTATCATGGCAGGCCAGCACCGAAAAATGAGCGTTGTGCCTAAACCGGGCAAAAAGATACCGTGCCTAGCCGCAAACTTACCAAGCGCAGCGACAATCGGTCGTTTCTATCGGCTTCTACCACTCAGCCGAATCACTCGGGGCAAGTAAGCAGATAGCGGGTGAAGGGAATCGAACCCTCGTGTCTAGCTTGGGAAGCTAGCGTTCTGCCATTGAACTACACCCGCATTTAGCCACCTGCGAAACGTGCGACCAAGAAGGTACAAACGGTTCCCAGCCAGAAAAGAAACATCCACTTGATGATGTCTGACTTCACATCAGAAAGATCGGCTTTAGTCGCAAGGACGTTCCTCTTGGCGTCGATTTCTTGCTCGATAGCCTTGGCCACAGCTCTTGCCTGCGAAGGCGTGAAGCTGGCCGCTTCAAGTAATTCCAAGGTTTCCGCTTTCATTGATGTGAAAATAATTCTTTGAGGACAGGTTTGCAAGAGGAGCTTGGAAAGTTTCCTCTGCCATTGAACTACACCCGCGCAATGCGCTCTCCAATGCCTTCAAATGCGCTATTTCCAGGAGCTTACAGTCCGTCGCGTTGGCTTCTCGGTTGGCGCATTCCAAACAGCAACCTTTTTTCTGAGCGACTCGCTTGGACTTCCAGCGCTGACGGTATTATTATAATCGCCGTCTATGGCAATTTGGTAAGCATTCCCCCAAGGATCAATAAATCCCGTCCCATTTGTTCCACTTCTTTTTGCGGGTGTATTGGCTTCCTGAACTTCGATAAACACAATTGCTCGGGGGTTATTGGCAATGTCTTGACCCGTGAGAGTTTGAACCAATGTGGAACTAACGGGGCCTGAAAAATCTGCCGAGCCAGTGACTCCCGGTAACCGACCATATTCAGTCTCGTAAGCAGTAATCGCGGTCGCGATTTGGACCACATCATTTTTCGCCTGGGTTCGACGTGCTGAGTCGAGAGCACCACTGATAGCGGGCAACGCAAGGCCAGCAAGGATGCCGATGATGCTGATAACGACAAGAAGCTCGATGAGAGTAAATGCGGTTTGAGAGCGGGGAGTATTCACAGGACTAAACGTGGCGTTGGCCGGTCGTTGGCGCAAGGCTTTTTATTGAGGATTGGGCGGTCCTTCTTCGAATCTCGCCGTCTGTTGATCTGGTTCCCCTCGAATAAACGCGCGAAGCTCTGCGCGGGCGACGGATTCGCTGATGCCCCGGCTGCGGAAAAGCTCAAGCAAACTCTGGAAGCGCAGACGACGACGCTGCCCGGTCGGAGAGGTGTCTCGCCGGTCGCTGCAAAAGGTGGCGAGAGTTGAGCCACAAACGCAGTTCCGGCAAAGCGTCAGGCGCGGCGTCCCGGAATCGGAATGGTAATCGATGATGCCCGACCCGTTGGATACTCCCCTGGTTTCAGTGAGAAAGGCCTCCAAGCTGAAATAGGATCGCCTGCAACTGGGGCAGGATTTTGGAAACTCATTCTCCAAAAGTGATCGAAGCCCCCGAAACATCGGGTCAGTGGAACTGGTGGGTGGTTCTTTTATTGGACCGGGTTGGTATATTTAATTATCTGACGGGATTCATAGGCACATCAATAAAATTCTGTGCACTCAAGCGCTAAATAATTCAACGAAATTCAAAAATCGCAGTCAGCGCCCTCCGATCCCCTCTCGCCAAATCGCCGCGCTCATGCGACTATGCAAGCGGACAAGCGAGAAGGTATCTGTATATGGAGAAAAATGTAATCGTCATTGGTGCAGGCGTGGCCGGGTTGTGTGCGGCAGATGCCTTATTGGAGAAAGGCATCCATCCGCTCATCGTGGAGGCTTCTGACCGTGTCGGCGGACGTGTCCGCGCGTTAGAAGGATTTGCTGATGTGCCGATCGAACTCGGCGCCGAGGAAATTCACGGGCCTGACAACGCGGTGGCCGAGTTGGCGTTGCTGCAAGGCGCAGAGTCGGTGCATCACTTGACTACGGATGACATCATGCGCCTCGATGGCGAATTGGTGTCACTAGATCAAGCCGAACGGGATCCGGACGTACAAAAAGCATTTAAGATCATCGAAGAACTGGGCGATTACCGGGGAGAAAATTGGAATGTCGAGGAGTTCCTAATCCGAGCGCACTTCCCAAAACGTGCGTGGCATTACTTAGATTCCCGACTCGGCGTCGAGCACGGCACCACGCTCGATCGCCTCGCGATGCGAGGATTTGCGACGTACAAAAAAGGATGGGAAGCCCGCGAAACAAATTATACGCTCCGCGTGCGTTATCTGAGCCTGTTCGATCCGATGATTGCCCGGCTGGATGGTAGGATTCGTCTCAACTCCCCGGTTACAGCGATCGAATGGAGTGGCACTCCAAAAGTCCGTCTTCAAAACTCCGACGAGCTGACCGCCTGCGCCGTTGTCGTAACGGTACCTTTGCCGATTCTGCGCGAGCGGCTCATTCATTTCTCCCCGCAGCTCCCTGCGGAGAAGGTCGCCGGGGCGGACAGTATTGGGATGGATACGGGCATGAAAATCATCCTTAAATTCAAACACCGTTTCTGGGACGAGCGCACGTATTTCATTCATACAGACGGATTTCTCCCCCAATATTGGACCGCATGCAAAGGGAAGTCCGAGACGTCGCATGTCCTCACCGCATTTGTTGGTGGAGCGCGGGCAGAAGCACTTGATAGCATGAGCGTGGACCCGGTGCGATTTGCACTGGAGGAATTAGACGAGCTCTTCGGAGCCCGCATCGCGTCACGTTCGTTTGAGCGTGGGCTCATCGCGGACTGGGGGGCAGATCCGTATATCCAAGGATTATATAGCTATCCGACGATCCACACGACAGAAGCGAGCCGGGAAGCCCTTGCCCGCCCGCTGGCAGGTAAGATATTTTTCGCAGGGGAAGCCACCAACACGTTTGGCGCTAGCGGAACGGTGCATGGCGCCATGGAAACGGGCTGGCGCGCCGCAGCAGAGGTACTGCAAACTCTAGGATCATAGTTGCATGCAGAAAAACTCAACGCCACGCCCGACTCAGGAATCCAGCAAGACGACCGCGCAGGAGGTGGAATTCGATATCCTTCCCCCGCAAAAAGCCGATTCGAAAATGGATCTCTCGCGACTGATCGCATGGATTTTGGATGACCTTATCCGAGTTCCCGGGACCAATTTCCGCCTTGGACTGGATCCTATCGTCGGCCTGATTCCCGGCTTGGGAGATGGATCAACCGCCGTTTTTTCCTCAGTAATTCTGCTTCAAAGTTTGCGCGCAGGGGTTCCGAGGATCGTCATCGTCCGAATGGCTCTCAACATTCTCATCAATTCGCTCCTGGGCGCCGCTCCCGGCATCGGAGACTTATTTTCCGCTGGGTTTAAATCAAATCGTAAAAATTACGCCCTGCTTCAAAAACATGCAGGCACTGCGCGGGCATCGACCCGGGCCGATTGGATATTTGTCGTAGCGCTGATCAGCAGTGTCGTTGCAATCGGGATCGGCGTTTCACTCCTTGTGGCACTCCTCACGTTGCGTCTTCTTGCGTGGCTGTTCGGATTTTGATCTCGGACAAAGTTGCTCCAGTATTGCTCCGCTTCCGTGACAATTCACTCGACTTCGGGAACTAACAAGAATCTGCTGCTTACATGCACATGAGACGCGGTATCAATCGCTGGCATGCTATGAGATTTTGGAAAAAAAAAGTGACTGCCAATTCCGACGCGTTGGATCTGCTCTCCGCAAAATGTGGTGAGCGGCTGCATGTGGTTTGACTGCGACCCGGGTCAGAGTGCGCCGTTCGGTTGCTTGAGATGGGATTCTGTCCCTCCGCCGAAATTTGCAAGCTGTCCGACGGAGGTGCATGTTTATGTCTGGTCCGGGGGATGCGTATCGCTTTAGGTCGTGAGCTTGCCTGCGACGTGATCGTGCAACGCATGAAGAATCAATGACCGATGCCATTGTCCACTTTCTTTCGGGATGTGCAGTGGGGTCGAAGGCCAAGATTCGCTCCTT
>JBGSMR010000168.1:0-15390 GCA_041740065.1 Chthoniobacterales bacterium | reverse complement strand
CGAGTACGACGCACAGCGACAGAACCGAAATACACGGCAATGACGTAGAATGTCGTTTCTGTGCTGCCCATGATCGTGCCGCCTAACATTGCGGAAAAGCTGTCTGCGGCACCGGGTTGACTGATGAGATCGGAAAAGATGCCCGTTGTTCCGGACCCGCTGAGAGGACGCATCAGTACCAATGGCAGGAGATCCACGGGAAGGCCAATGACCGACAGCACAGGGCTCAACCATTGGCTGAGTAGAGCGATGCCATTAGCAGCGCGGAACATCCCGATAGCCGCGAGGATTGCAACGAGAAACGGAATAATCCGAACCGCAGTATGAAATCCCTCCTTTGCGCCTTCGACAAATTCCTCATACACCGGCACCCGTTTCAGAGCGGCGTAAAGTGGGAAGAAAGAGATCATAAATGGAATCGCCAGCACGGATAGCGTTGCCACGATAGCGCGCACACCACCACCGGTTGCCAGGACCTCCCGCTGAAACAACATCACCGCAGCCCAGCCCATCACTACGAAAAAAACCATCATAGCCAACCACCCGAGCGGGCCAAGCGGCGGGGTTTCCGGAGGGGCATCTTCTGGAATTTCCTCGGGTTCAATCGAGGGTTCTGACTCACCTGGGACACTAACAATATCTGGCAGACGATACGCAGGGAGGCGTTCTAAGGTCTTAACGGCAGTAATTCCGGCGGCTGTTGAGCAGATCGTCGCGACGAATGCCGTGCCAACAATATCAAAAGGCCGAGTCGATCCGGCTGCGGCAAGTAGCGACACGGCCGTTGCGGGAATGAGTTGCACTGAGCTGGTATTGATTGCGAGGAATGTGCACATTGCGTTGGTGGCTGTCCCCGGACGAGGATTTAGCCGATCCAGTAACTGCATGGCACGAAGTCCCAGTGGGGTCGCGGCATTGGCAAGGCCGAGCATATTGGCCGCCATGTTCATCACGATTGCGCCGATGGCTGCGTGGTCACGTGGCACGTCGGGAAATAGCCATCCCATGAGTGGACGCAGCGCACGCGCCAGCACGGTGACGATGCCTGACTTCTCGGCAAGTCGCATCAAACCGAGCCAAAACGCCATCAAGCCCGCAAGGGGCAGTGCGATAACCATCACCGCGTTTTTGACTGAATCGAAAGCCGCCGTAGTCACATCCGCGAGGTTCCCTTGAAATGCGCCCAAGGCGATCGCAGATAAGACGAGGGCCAGCCAGATGTAATTTAACATGTCGCGATATAATGCTGCGAACCGTTTGGTTTCAAGCTCCCCACTTGAATTCTTGATCTAAGCCGCGAAAAATGCTTGAGTGGAACTGTTGCGTGTGGCAGATGCCGGACGCATTTTTTCAAATTCACCTATCTCCCCTATTATGTTCTTTGCAGCACTGCCCTATGTCGGGCAGGGAATCCCTTTTTCCCTGCTTTGTGGAGTTCTCGGCCTCGTGGTCGCAGTTTTTCTCATCCGTTCGGTGAAATCCTCGCCGGAAGGATCCCCTCGTATGCAGGAGATCGCGCGTGCCGTCGAGGAGGGTGCCAAGGCATACCTCAATCGTCAGATCATCACGATCTCGGCCATCGCTGTCGTTATTTTTATCATTCTCTTGGTTGTCCGCGACCTTGCGACCGCCGCCGGATTTGTCATCGGCGCGGTGTGTTCGCTGGTCGCTGGATATATTGGAATGCGCGTCGCTGTGATCGCCAACGTTCGGACGGCGCAGGCCGCCACCAAGGGACGTTTCCCGGCAATGCGGGTGGCATTCAATGGCGGTGCAGTCACGGGCCTATTGGTCGTCGGACTCGCCCTCTTGTCTGTGGGGGGATATTATCTCGTGGCTCTTCCCGTGCTCGGCGCGGATAAAACGATTCTCAGCCTGGTTGGACTTGCTCTGGGATCGAGCCTTATTTCAGTATTTGCCCGACTCGGTGGGGGGATTTATACTAAGGCAGCTGACGTGGGTGCGGACTTGGTTGGTAAAATCGAGAGCAATCTGGATGAAGATGATCCCCGAAATCCGGCCACCATCGCAGACAATGTCGGTGACAATGTGGGCGACTGCGCAGGCATGGCAGCGGACGTATTTGAGACCTATGCGGTCAGTTTAATTGGTGCGATGCTCGTTGCCTTCCTCACTTTGGGTGAAATCCCTGCTGCCATAGTATATCCTTTTGTCTTGAGCGGTATTTCGCTGATCGCCTCCATCGTTGGCATTTTGTTTGTAAACGTAAATCGTGGCAATCCAGCCACGTCACTCATGGGCTCGGTGGCCGTGAGCGGCATCATTGCCGCTGCGGTTCTATACCCTGTCACGATGGGCATGTTTGCGGAGGTCACTGCGGTTTCTGCAATGGGGGTTTATTGGTCAGCCATTGTGGGCCTGCTTCTCACCGGCGCAGTGGTCCTGATAACCAATTACTTCACATCCACCAAACACGCACCGGTGCAGAAAATCGCGAAAGCGTCCGAAACCGGTCATGCGACAAATATCATCGCCGGCCTCGCGGTTGGAAACCATGCGACTGCACTGCCTGTGATCCTCATCGTCGTTGCGGTGTTAACCAGTTATTCGTTTGCTGGGCTTTATGGTGTGGCTATTGCCGTCATGAGTATGCTCTCGCTCTCGGGTATCATCATCTCACTGGATGCATTCGGACCGATCACCGACAATGCAGGCGGAATCGCGGTAATGGGCGAAATGCCTGCTCAAACCCGTGAGATCACAGATGAATTAGATGCTGTCGGTAATACGATGAAAGCTGTGACTAAGGGGTACGCAATCGCATCAGCAGGCCTTGCGGCCCTTGTGTTGTTCGGCTCCTACGTCGCGGAACTCCAAGTGCATCTCGGCGGGGTGGGTCGTATAATTGAGGGTCTGGATTTCTCGTTGAGCGATCCGCGCGTCCTAGCCGGCTTGCTGATTGGTGGATTGCTCCCCTATGTCTTTTCGGCTTTTAGCATGGATGCCGTAGGCAAGGCAGCCGGTGCGGTGGTGCGCGAGGTGCGGCGGCAACTGGAAGCTAAGCCCGGGATTCTGCGGGGTGAAGATGTCCCGGACTATGGCGTCTGCGTGGATATCGTAACGAAAGCAGCCCTCCGCGAGATGATCGTCCCTGCCCTCCTGCCTATCGTGACGGTGGTTGCCGTGGCTGCCATTCCCGCGCTGGGAGCTGTAGCGCTGGGAGGACTACTCGTCGGAACTATCGTTACCGGCTTATTCCAAGCCATAGCTATGACGTCTTCAGGTGGCGCCTGGGACAACGCGAAAAAATATATCGAAGAAGGTAATCTCGGCGGCAAAGGCTCCGCGGCCCACGCCGCAGCGGTCACCGGCGATACCGTTGGCGACCCGTACAAAGATACCTCTGGTCCTGCCATCAACCCCATGATCAAGGTCGTAAATATCGTCGCGATCTTGCTTATTCCGGTGTTTTTCTGAATCGACTCGCCGCGTGCTATCGGGTGTATCCCCCACGCGATCCGCCGCTGCGATTTCCGTAAATCGGGTAGGAGTCCTCATAAGAGCCATCATTGTAGAACCGTCGGACGACCATGTACTGTTGTCCGCGACCATCCGTGTAGGGACCCATCTGCTGAGCTCCAGCCTCTTCTCGCCGCTGCCATTGATCGGCTTGTCGGTATGCGTTCGAAGGTTGTCGGTTCGACACAGGTTGACCGGCATAGTCGCGAACGGCTTGGCTCAATCCTCCTGGGAAAAGGCTGTTCATCGTGAGTGTCTCGCATCCCGCCAGCACTGGCAGACAGAGTGTCAATAGCCAAACTTTAGATTTTATCATTGCAATTAGGGCATCGCGCGTCGCGCACCGTTTGGATGCAAGATAAAGATAGTTGCTCAAGATGGGCAGTGATTGCGAAAATGGGAAATTCCGAGGTTCAGTAAGTGGATGAATCGACAGCATCGCCTAAAGAGGTCGTGGCGATGCTCCTTGTCTGAGCGGCATCCCTGCGGGAGGATGTCTTCATGGATTCATTTTTTACGGAGCTTGGACGGACAGTATTGGCACGATGGAAGGAGGACAATTTCTCACTGCCCGCTTTTCCAGGGATCGCGGAGGCAATTTTGACGGAGCGACCACCGTCGCAGCACATCGATCTCAATCTGTTGATTCGAGATTTTTTGCTCGATGACGATCAACCTTCGCAGAGTGCATCAGGATTCGGACAACCGGAATTGATCGTCTTCGAGCACCCTCGGTTTTACATCCAGATCTTGTTCTGGTTGGACGGAACGACAGATATTCATCAGCATGAATTTTCGGGGGCATTTCATGTCATGGAAGGGTCGAGTGTGCATTCGCACTTCGCATTTCGTAATCCAGAGCCGATCACGGCCCACTTCCGACTCGGCGATCTAGAGCTTATCGATACGCGCCTTTTGGAAACGGGTAGCACGGTGCCCCTGGTATCTGGTGGTGCATGCATCCACTCGCTATTTCACTTAGATATGCCATCGGTCACGGTGGTGATCCGTACGCAGTCTGACCCTGGCACCGGTCCGCAGTTCACGTATCTGCCGCCGCATGTGGCACTGGATCCGGTGCATGATGATGCATTGACGATGCGGCGCAAGCAACTGCTTGACGCATTGGAACGGCTTGGCGATCCAGGCTATCCCGAGTTGGTGTTGTCCATGGTTGACGAGCTGGACTTCGAGCGGGGATTTTTTATTTTGCAGAATGGAATGCCGCACCTCCGCGGTTTGGATGCTTGGGATGAGGTGTGGGAAGCATTCGAAACCAAGCATGGCATTCTCGCAAAAAAAATCCTGCCTACATTGGAAGAAATTGTGCGTCGTGATGGGATTTCCTCTTTGCGCGGTTCCATCGAGTGGGTTGAGCATCGCTTCTTCCTCGCCCTGTTGCTCAATGTTCCCGGACGCGCGGAGATCCTGGAGCTGGTGACTCAGCGCGTGTCCGGCGATCCAATCGAGGCGATCTTACGTTGGGCAGAGGAATTGACGGACAGTTCTGAGTCGGGGACGTGGATCGTTGATGCATGCTTCCCGGAAACCATTAATATTGGCTTTGAAAATCACCCGGAGGTGTTTATTTCGGCGTTGCGGCAATATGTGACAGGAACCCCGCTTATGAAAGACCGACATGGCTTGTCAGAAAGGGATCGATTAGCGCTTCATGACGCGCTGGCGAGATCTAGTTGGCGATTGTTGGCGTGGTCCTGATCCCGATTTCTAAGAAGGACATCCGCGAGAATCGTCAGGTAAATCACGGATCCTGCGCCGAAAAGAGACCAACCTACGGCCGCTTGTTTGTCCAAGGGAAGACGTTTGGCTAGGATTAACGTCAAGCCTGCCGCCGCGAGAGCACGCGTGCCGGACAAAAGGCCGATCTCAATGAAAGTGACGGGATATGTTTTCACATCACAATTTTCGCACGCGGCACGCAGCATACAATCAGGTCCCACCCCGAGTGTTGGCTGCGTGGAAATGAATGCTCCGCTGGATTGAGCGAGCTTACGCCTTCCCGTGGTGCGGTAGTATCTTGATCTGGGTTTTTCGTTCACCAATGCGGTCGGTGGCGAACAGGGGTTGGGGTGCTTGCGGAGAAAAGGAGAGATCTTTTCCGCGGATTGACAAATCATTTATGCCGAGGGCATCTTGAACCCATTGAGCGCAAAAAATTCCTTTCGGACATTTCACCGCAGTTTTGCCCCATGGCTAGGCATCCTTCTTGTGTTCACAGCGCTCACGGGGATGGTCTATCGCATCGGCCGGGCATGGTTCGAAATGCCCAAGGAAACCGGATGGAAGATTCTCGATATTCACACGGGCGAATGGCTGGGAGAAACTGGCAGTGTTTTTTACGTCCTTGTCATCGGGCTAGGGCTGATCACCCTGATCGTCACCGGCCTGGTCATCCGCTTGGGGTTCAAGCCGGGGCGTCCACCAATTCGAAAATTGCACCGGATCCTTGCTCTCACGCTCTGCCTCCCGCTCCTGATTTCTGCAGTAACCGGAATCGCTTATAAGGTAGGTGAAACTTGGTTCGGAATCAGTGATCAAACCCAGGACGTTCTGATGATGCTACACGAGGGAGCTTGGCTGGGCCCAATGCTCAAGCCTTTTTATATCCTCGTCGTCGGTCTCGGACTCCTGGCTGTCGTCGTGAGCGGCTGGCGGATGGCCATGCGAAAACGCGCCTGAGGCCGCGCTCGCTTGAACAATGCGAGCATTAAAAGGGGCGACGAGCCTAAGAGTGCTTTGAAAAGGTCAGGTGGTCATCGTCCAGCGTGGCTTGGATTTTATCGCCTGGGGCAAACTTTCCGTCAAGGAGGTCGAGGCTCAGAGGATCAAGGATTTCGCGCTGGATCACACGCTTGAGCGGCCGGGCGCCGTAGGCAGGATCGTATCCTTCGCGTCCGAGGAATGCTTTTGCTTCGTCGCTGAGTGTGATCGCGAGGTCTTGTTTTGCGAGGCGGGCTAGGAGGCGTTGGAGTTGGATGTCTACAATGCTGCGAAGCTGAACGTCGTCGAGTCGGTCGAAGATGATGATTTCATCGATCCGATTGAGAAACTCGGGGCGGAAGTGGTCTCGCAACGCGGCCTGCACCCGGCGGTTGCGCTCGTCACGCTCCAGATCCTCCATGATATACTGGCTCCCGATGTTTGATGTCAGGATAATGACGGAGTTTTTGAAATCCACGGTCCGGCCTTGACCATCCGTAATGCGACCATCGTCAAGGACCTGGAGAAGGACATTAAAAACATCGCTGTGTGCCTTCTCCACTTCATCGAAAAGAATGACGGAGTATGGCTTACGGCGCACGGCTTCCGTGAGCTGGCCGCCCTCTTCATAGCCGATGTCACCGGGAGGGGCACCGATCAGGCGGGCTACGGTGTGTTTTTCCATGTACTCAGACATGTCGAGGCGAATGATGGCGGATTCATCATCAAAGAGGAACTCAGCTAATGCTTTTGAAAGCTCGGTTTTGCCCACGCCGGTGGGGCCGAGAAAGAGGAATGACCCGATGGGTCGGTTTTCATCCTGTAATCCTGCGCGAGCACGCCGTACGGCATTGGACACGGCGCGGATGGCGGAGTTCTGGCCGATAACACGTTCCATGAGACGCTCCTCCATTTTCACGAGTTTGGCTCGCTCGCCTTCTTGAAGCCGGGAAACCGGGATGCCGGTCCATGTGGCAACGACTTTAGCGATGTCCTCTTCGGTGACTTCCTCCCGGAGCAGGGATGTCTTCCCGCTGGTCGACTCCGCTTGTCTTGCTGCCTCGAACTCTTGTTGCAATCCTGGAAGGCGGCCGTACTGAATCTCGGACGCCTTAGCAAGATCGCCGCTCCGCTGGGCTTGCTCAAGCTCGGTTTTGAGGTGCTCAATCGCTTCGGCAAGTTTTTGAGATTTCCCAATGTCTTCCTTTTCCTTCATCCATTGGGCCTTGAGGCCGCTAGACTTTTCGCGGATATCGGCGAGCTCTCTCTCCAGCTTGGCAAGCCGGTCTTTCGATGCGGCGTCTTTTTCTTTATGGAGCGCTTGTCGTTCCATCTCGAGCTGCATCGTTTGCCGCTCCATTTGGTCAATCTCGGTCGGCATCGACTCCAGTTCGATTTTGAGCCGGGATGCGGCTTCGTCAATGAGGTCCACCGCTTTGTCTGGGAGAAATCGGTCGCTGATGTAGCGCTGGGAAAGCACGGCGGCAGCAACCAGCGCGGCGTCCTTGATGCGCACGCCGTGGTGGATCTCATAACGTTCCTTGAGTCCACGGAGAATCGCTATCGTATCCTCAACAGACGGCTCGTTTACCATCACTGGCTGAAAGCGGCGCTCCAGCGCAGCATCTTTTTCGATGTATTTCCGGTATTCGTCGAGTGTGGTGGCTCCAATCGTGCGGAGTTCGCCACGAGCGAGCTGTGGCTTGAGGAGGTTGGACGCATCCATGGATCCCTCCGCGGCGCCCGCTCCGACGATGGTATGTAACTCATCGATGAATAGGATGATTTCCCCTGCGGAGTCTGTGACTTCTTTGAGAAATGCCTTCAAACGATCTTCAAACTCTCCCCGAAATTTAGCACCGGCAACCATGGAGCCGATATCCATCGCAATGATTTTCTTGTTTTTAATCGATTCCGGCACGTCGCCGCTGATGATGCGTCGGGCAAGCCCCTCGACAATAGCGGTCTTCCCGACGCCCGGCTCTCCGATGAGTACCGGGTTGTTTTTTGTGCGGCGTGAGAGGACCTGCATCGTGCGGCGGATTTCTTCGTCGCGCCCAATGACCGGATCAATTTTGCCTTTTCGGGCAAGTTCGGTGAGGTCGCGGCCGTATTTTTCCAAGGTCTGGTACTTGCCTTCCGGATTCTGATCGGTCACGCGCTGCGACCCCCGCACCTCGACGAGTGCTTTCATTAAGGCGTCGCGAGTGACCCCTGCGGATCTGAGTAACTTGGCGGTCGACGACTGGCTATCGGAAAGCGCGAGTAGGTAGTGCTCGGCGCTGAGGTATTCGTCCTTAAGCTTTTCCATCTCGCTTTCCGCGGCGTCGATGGTTTTGCGAAGCTCGCTGGAAAGGTGAGGGGATGCTCCACCTTGGACGGTGGCGCGACGGGCAAGCTCGGCGTCCAGCGAGGCTTGAAGCGGAGCTACGGACACGCCCAGTTTTTCCAGGATCGGCGGGGCGATTCCCTCAGGCTGCGTTAAGAGCGCCTTGAGAAAATGCTCGTCGGTGATCTCCGGTTGATTGGCTTTTGAGGCGAGGTCCAGAGCGGCATTGAATGCCTCCTGCATTTTTTGCGTAAAGCGATCTGGTCTCATAATTTGGGAGCTGGGGTTGTGATTTCCTATCAGGATATACAGGACGACGAACGCATCAATCGGGAAACGCGAAGATTTGGAATGTGCGGCAGTTATTTTTTCGACCGAATTTCGGATCAATGACCGGCAAATTCTAAAGTTTGATTTTTTCAGCGACATGCATCAGGGTGTCGAAGGTCCTGCGGGTGATCGCTCGGTCGTGGCGCAAGCCGCAGCCGGGAGGAAAGTCCGGACACCGGATGGCAGCATGCCGTGTAGAATGCACGGGAGGAGGAGGTGAAAACCGCCTTCGACGGAAAGTGTCGCAGAAAATATACCGCCCGCCGCTTGTCGACGGGTAAGGGTGAAATGGCGGGGTAAAAGCCCACCGCCCGGACCGCAAGGAACGGGGCACGAAAAACCCCATGTGGTGCAAGACATAACAGAGGAACGGGCCGCCTGCCCGGAGGATGCGCCACCCGCAAGGCGCGCATCGGGACCTCGGGTATTAGTCGCATTAGAGAAATGATCACACAGCCCGGTTTCGGCCGGGTGGACAGAATCCGGCTTATAGCAGGACCGCATTTCATCCGGGAGCCAGTCGATTTGGCTGGTTCCCGGGTTTCTTATTTCGACTAACAGCGCTATCGACGCACAGCTTTGGCGTTGTTGGCGTTGTTTCGGTCAACCAGAAATAAATTCTGACCGCGCGCCTTCAGCACAAAAGTATTATTGTCACCGTATTTTGCCCAGGGACCGGGTGGCACCTCGCTGAATTCCACAAATTTCCAATCACAGACATCTTTTCCACTCATCCCCAGATAGTCTCTCACTGCCGGAGATACATCCAATCCAGCGCCTTGGTTCAGGTTTGGTGAGGGCCGTTGATTTCCGAATACATATTGCCAATGATCGGTGCGGAAGGGGCCGCAGTCTTCCCATTGTGCGTAGGCGATTCTGCCTTGGTGGCGGATGGCGAGCCAGCGGCCCTTAACCACGGAGCGACCTTCTTTTTCAAATGCTTCACGGAACCAGGGGATTACTCGGCGGGACTCCGGCTTGGTCGTGCCGCGCGTCACATCGTTAAATGGCAGGGCCACATAAAACGGGTTCTGCCTGGGAGTGAATTTTTTGGGTTTAAAATTCTGGCGGTTTGCGGGGTTGGGGTCATCGTAGCCCCCGAAATTTTGGGCCCATTTTTGGTCCCACGAGCTCTTGTGATTCGGCGTCGGGTTATTCTTCGTAGGCGTCTCACCCACCCAGAATACCGTGGTCACGATATTTGTTTTCCACGGGTATTTACCGCCGACTGAGCGCGACGGCGCGGATGTGCGCACTTGAGGCTCTACTTCCGTGATGGCTCGTTCCCTGAGCCTCTCCGCGTATTTGTTGAAATCATTGGATGTGGAAGCTGCGGACTGAGCCGCAACCCATGGCATCCCAAAAACAGCCGCAATACACGCGAAAATTCCTGCTGAAAAAAGCAATCGGCCTGACATAAGTCCTGATAGTTCGCCCGACTTTCCGATTGCGCAAGGGAAAATGTCCCTGAGAACCGCCGGAATGATCGGCAGGTGATGTCTCGTTTATCGCCTTTTTGCTGCACCATCCGAGATCGTGGCTTGTCGCTGAGGCGCGGCAATGATAAAAAAATATCCGTGAAATTGGCCATCTATCCCGGAAGCTTTGATCCCATTACGCTTGGCCATATTGATGTCATCGAAAGGGCATGTGCTTTGTTTGACCGTATCATCGTCGCCGTGGCAACCAGTGAGGCCAAGCACCCGCTCTTCTCCGTGGACGAACGGTGCGCGATGATCCGGGCGTCGTTGCCCGAGGGGGCGTCGGTGGAGGTGAAGCCTTTTGATGGGTTACTGGTGGATTTTGCCCGTTGTGAGGGCAGCGTTGTCGTGGTGCGTGGACTGCGGGCGATCTCAGATTTTGAATTTGAATTTCAAATGGCCTTGATGAATCGTCGACTTGAGCCGAAATTCGAAAGTGTCTTTTTAACACCCAGAGAGGATTGCACATTCATTAGCTCCCGGATTGTGAAAGAAGTGGCAAGACTCGGTGGCGATGTCCGGGAATTTGTCCCGGTCGCCGCCGCGGAAGGTCTAAAGAAAAAATTTCAATCGCATTGACTGATAACGTATGAAAATTCGCATCCGAGACATCCCCCAAGATGCAACGATTCCCATTTCCCTAGACGAAGATCCTGGTTTCTTAGGGCTCGCCGAACTGGGAGCACATCCGACCGGGCCGGTCCACTGCGAATTGGACGCTGGGCTATCGGGATCTGGTTTCTTTGCGATTGGATCGCTGTCGGTGCCGGTCGAAATGACGTGCGTCGCCTGTTTGGAAAAATTTGAGCAATCCCTGGAGGTGCCTGAATTTGGTGTTCAAATAGAACTTTCCAACGAGGAAATCGTGGACTTGACCGATCTCATTCGAGAAGATATTCTCCTCAACCTGCCACCACATCCGAGATGTGATTTGGATGGCGCGCGCCAGTGTTCAGCTACCTTCCCGACCGCGCCGGGTGCGCCACTCATCGAGGAGTCGATTGCCGACTCGTCTGCGTGGAATGTGCTGGACCAACTGAAATCGAAACAATAACACCTTTCACGTCATGGCAGTCCCAAAACATAAAGTCTCGAAAATGCGCCTCCGAACGCGCAAAGCCGCTAACCGTTGGCATGCAGCGAAGCTGTCCAAGTGCACTCAGTGCAGCGCTCCCGTAATCCCGCACACCGCTTGCCCAAGCTGCGGATACTATAAAGGCCGTCAGGTCTTGACGATCGAAGCAGCTTAATTGCGCTTGTCTCTCCAGACTAGCGAGCAGTCTCTGTCATGAGGATTGCCCTCGATGCGATGGGCGGCGACCACGCCCCAAAAAACACGACGGAAGGTGCCGTGATGGCACTTCGTGATTTTTCCTGCATCGAGAAACTTTTTCTCACGGGCGACAAGGATCGTTTGGAGGCCGAGTTGAATAAGCTCGGGCCCAGGGATAGTCGTTTAGAGATCGTCCATACGACGCAGGTCGTCGAGATGACGGACCACGCGGTCGACTCGGTCCGCCGAAAGAAAGATTCTTCCGTCAGCCGCGCGGTGGATCTGGTGAAAAAAGGTGAGGCGCAGGCTGTCGTCAGCGCAGGTCATACCGGAGCCATGGTTGCGGCGACGACAATTAAGCTCCGGACGCTCGCTGGTGTGGATCGACCCGGCATTGCCTCGTATCTGCCGACAGAAAAAAACGTGTGTGTGCTCATTGACGCCGGAGCCAATGTGGATGCCCGACCGATTCACATGCTTCAGTACGCCATCATGGGCACGGTGCTCTCCAAGCATGTGCTGGGGTTTCCAAATCCTGCGGTCGGACTTATGTCCATCGGCGGCGAGGACATCAAGGGCAGTGAGTTTACGAAGGAAGTATTCAAGTTGCTGCGCGCCAGTTCGCTGAACTTCCGGGGTAATGTCGAAGGCCATGACCTTTTTCAGAATCCGGTGGAAGTGGTGCTGTGTGATGGATTCACAGGCAATGTGGTCCTTAAAACCGCCGAGGCGACTGCATCAGCTGTCTTCCACTGGCTCAAGCGCGAACTCACGGCCAACCCGAAACGCACGATGGGTGCCTTACTCGCGCAGAATGCTTTTCGCGCCATCCGAAATAAAACCAACTACGAAACGTACGGCGGCAGTCCGCTCCTCGGAGTCGACGGAGTCGCCATCATTGCGCACGGCGCCAGCAGTGCCCTTGCGATAAGAAATGCAATCCGTGTCGCAACGGAATCGATTGATCAGAAGATCAATCCGCGCATTATCGAAGCGATCCAGCAGTTCAATGAAAAAGTCTCCGCGCACTCGGTCCAGCCAGCCTAACCGTACGGTCTCGATCATTGGGACAGGCAGCTATGTCCCAGAACGCGTTCTGACCAATGCGGACATTGAGCGCTTGGTCGAAACCAGCGATGACTGGATCACCTCCCGCACGGGGATCAAGGAACGCCGCATCGCCGCGGAGGGGGAACACACCAGCCACATGGCCGCAAAAGCCGCAGAGCGTGCGATGGAGCAGGCGGGAGTTACCGCTGACGACATTGATCTGATTCTAGTCGGCACCGTCACTCCGGATACTTTTTTCCCGTCGACTGCATGCCATGTCCAACGCATCCTTGGAGCGCGCAAAGCGGCATGTTTTGATATTTCGGCGGCATGTTCAGGATTCCTCTACGCAGTGGAAATCGCCCAGCAGTTCATTACGAATCACACGTACAACACGGTCCTGGTGATCGGGGCCGACAAGCTAAGCTCAATCATCAATTGGGAAGACCGGAATACGTGTGTGCTATTTGGTGACGGGGCCGGGGCTGCCATACTGCAACACCGCGCTGGATCTCATGGGGTCATCACGACGTTCATGGGCAGCGATGGAAATTATGGTGATATTCTGCATATGCCGGGTGGCGGGTCTGCGCTGCCTGTGACTGCTGCAAACGTCGATCAGAAGTTAAATACGCTCCAAATGAATGGGCGGGAGACGTTCAAGCAGGCGGTTCTTTCGATGAGTGCCGCCGCGACCCACGCCTTGGAAAAAGCCGGACTCACGGTGGATGACCTCAAGTGCATAATCCCACACCAGGCCAATATCCGAATTATCGAGGCATTGGCTGATCGCTTAAAGATCCCGCACGACCGTTTTCATGTCAATCTCGACAAATACGGGAACACCTCTGCTGCGGCGGTGGCAATTGCGCTGGACGAGGCAAACCGGGAGGGCCGGTTTGAAGTCGGAGACTATATTCTACTCGTGGTATTCGGCGGAGGGCTCACCTACGCGAGCTCCGTGATCCAGTGGTAGGTTTTTCTCGCGTTTCATAGCCATCCCTCCTTCGACTGGTGAGCACCCTCAGCCGGAAGCCCGAAGGGCCGCAATCTCGGCGGCGCGGTCTGTAGCTTTAAAAACCGAGGTTCCTGCCACCAGTAGATTGGCGCCAGATTGGATGGATACGCGAGCCGTCTCCACATGGATTCCGCCATCGACTTCAATATCAAAATCGAGTCCCTCGGTGGCGCGGAGATCTGCTGCAGCGCGGACTTTTTCCATCATGTCCATAAGAAACGGTTGACCTCCAAAACCAGGGTTCACTGTCATGATGAGCAAAATATCGAACTGCTCGAGATACGGCTGGATCTCCCGCAAGGGTGTGGGTGGGCTGATTGCCAATCCGGCCTTGCACCCTGCGGCGCGTATTGCAGCCAAGGTTTCGCTGACGTTATGTTGTGCCTCGACATGCGACGTGATTGAGGCGGCGATCGTGCAGAATCTCGGCCAGTAGAGATCCGGGCGCTCAATCATCAAGTGCACATCAAGGGGCAGTCGAGTGTGCCTGGAAACGGCCTCAACGAATGCGGGGCCAAACGAAATGTTGTCTACCAGATGCCCGTCCATCACGTCGCAATGAATCCAATCCGCGCCCGCCGACTCGCAGGACGCGACTTCTTCGCCCACCCGGGCGAAATCGCAGGCCAGCACGGAAGGAGCGATAATGATGGGTCTCGTATTCACAACCAAAACGTTTAGCGCAAAACGACCATCTCGGCTATACCGGAAACCAAAGCGATGGAAATCCCGGACGATGAAACAATCATAGACCTATCGAGCGACACCTATTTCATGAGGGAGGCGTTGCGAATGGCGCAGCGTGCCTTTTCTGCCGACGAAGTCCCAGTGGGTGCTGTCGTCGTGCGTGAAGGACGGGTGATCGCTCGAGCGTGGAACCAGGTGGAGACGCTCAAAGACGCCACCGCCCATGCGGAGATGCTTGCCATCACTCAGGCCGAGAACGCCATCGGTGATTGGCGGCTCAACGACTGTGATCTTTACGTCACAAAGGAGCCGTGTCCCATGTGTGCGGGTGCCATAGTCCACGCGCGCTTACGACGGGTGATCTTCGGCTGTGGAGATGCCAAAGGGGGAGCTGCGGGCGGGTGGATCAATCTGCTCCAAACGACAGAACTGAATCACCAGTGCGAAATTACAACGGGCGTGCTGCACGAGGAATGTGTCGGAATCCTACGTTCGTTTTTTGCTATGCGCCGGGAGGAGGCGAAACGGAAAATCGCTTCCCCAGAGGAGAATTAGCCGTCCATAAGATCGTTTGTGCTTGACAAATCGGTCAACGTCTCAGGCCGCAATTCCTGTTTGATAGGTGCCAATTGCTTGTGAGGATCACGGCTGACCAAAGGGACTCCCCAACACTTTTCCATTGAGGCGGGGCCGAATTCCCGCGAATGTTGCAAAATTACGATGGAAGAAATCTCGCTGACAGAGTTACTGGCGGTTCGCCGCAGGAAATTGGATGCCTTGTGCGAAGCCGGGGTAAATCCCTTTGGAGCCCGGTTTGATACCGATGGCACCGTGGATGCCGTGCGCGAAAAATTCGCCGACGGCGTGCCGCTGCGTGTGGCTGGTCGCATCACCGCGCACCGTGACATGGGAAAGAGCCACTTCCTGGATGTCTCAGACGTGACTGGACGTATCCAGATTTACGTCCACGTGAAGGAGATTGGAGAGGCCGCCGCACATATTTTCCATCAACTCGACTTGG
>JBGSMR010000145.1:0-6055 GCA_041740065.1 Chthoniobacterales bacterium | reverse complement strand
GGCGAGGCAGTTGAGCGGCAGGAGCGGGTCGGTGTAGCCCTCGGGGCGCGGCACATCGGGATAACCGTCGGTCTTGGCGATCATGTTGATCACATCGTGGCGGTAGCCGTCCGCGCCGCGTTGAGCCCAGGTGCGCAGCTCGTCGTGCAAGGCGGCGCGCACGGCGGGTTTTTTCCAATTCAAGTCGGGCTGCTTCGGCGAAAACAGATTGAGGTAAAACTGTTGGGTGGGGGCGTCCCAGGTCCAGGTGGAGCCTTCGAAGGCGGCCTTCCAGTTATTGGGAGGGATGGGTTGGCCGTCGGCGTCGAAGCCTTTGGCATCGACCCAGAGATACCAGTCGCGCTTGGGGTTGGTGCGGGAGGAACGGCTTTCGATGAACCAAGCGTGTTCGTCCGAGGTGTGGTTGAGCACCTGATCGACAATGAGGCGCAGGCCGCGTTGGCCGAGGCCGGCGGAGAGCGCCTGGAAGTCGTCGAGCGTGCCGTAGTCGGGATCAATACCCAGGTAGTCGGAGATGTCGTAACCGTTGTCGGCCTTCGGTGAGGTATAGAACGGCGAGAGCCAGAGCGCGTCGATGCCGAGGCGCTTGAGGTAATCGAGTTTGCCGGTGATGCCGGGCAAGTCGCCGATGCCGTCGCCGTTGGAGTCGGCAAAACTGCACGGGTAGATTTGGTAGAACGCGGCTTCCTTCCACCACGCGGCAGTTCCGGGAGGATAGGGTGCCGGGGTTTTCGTCATGGGGGGTAATGCTTATCACTTTTCGGTTTATGCTTCCAGAAGGGAAATCGACCATGGATGGGAATCTCGAACGGAATCGTGCTTTCGTGAAAGTAACTTGAGCGGCCCAGTCCCCAGATACCGACACGCCCGGCGCATCGACGACCGAGCGACCTCAAGAACAGCAGACACTACCCGGCGTTTATGCTCCGGGCTTACCATTTTTTTGAGTTTACCTCATTGAGCACAGGAATTTGCACCAGTGAGCATGAGTCGACGATGGCCGTCGATGATGATGGCCCAGGAATCAAATCCTGTAGATGGCACTACGGAATGAGAAAAAATGAGGGAATCGCGAAACCCAGAAACGCAAAAGGCGGACAACCGAAGTTGTCCGCCGATTGATTCGGAATGAAATATTGATTAGTTCCGACGGCGCCGACGAAGAAGAACACCGCTCAAGCCAGTGACCAAAAGAAGCGCAATGCTCGAGGGCTCGGGAACAACAGTGACCGATGAGAGGGAATCGCCGAAGCGGACCTCATCAAAGATTGCGGTCATCGCGGTACCTGTGCTGTATCCACCGATCACAAGCGATCCCGTGAAAGAAGCATCGCCGGCGCGGCTGCCGCTGCTGAACGCATAGGTCGATAGAGATCCCTCGGTAGAGCCGTTGCTGACCCAGCTATCGAAGCCTGCTTGGGTGAATACCCAAGCGTTGATACCCGATCCTGTGTATTGCGCGAGAGACAGATAGGTCGTGCCCGTGGATAAATCGCCACCGAAACCAGCATCTCCACCGGCATTGCGAATCGCTGCGTTGTTGGAACCATAGTTACTCACCGTCACACCGTTTCCAAATTCGCCACTTCCGGAGCCCACGCCCTGCATGTTGAAGCCGCTGCCGAAGTCGGTGATGTTGGCAAGATAGCTGGCCCAATACGTTGTGGACGGCGCGCTTGTGACTGAACGCGCGATGATTGAGTCGGCGCCCCAACTATTGGCTCCGTTATTCACGATTTGAACCGCGTTGCCACTCGTGGCCAAATTCGAGCCGAATGTCAGACCGGACACGATGGTCGCGGTGACCGCAGAGCCCGGCGAGGCCCAAGCCGCAGAGAAGCCCGTGCCGCCATTTTGGGTAGCGAGGTTTGCACTCAGAGTATAATCGAAACCGTCATAAATGAGCTGAGCATTCACGATGTTGGAGCTGAGGCCGCAGACGGTGATGACTGCGAGGAATTGCAGGATTTTATTTTTTTTCATAGAGGGTGTCTTGCTAACTGCTGCAACAATCCCAGCGTCAATCAACTAATGCAATGGCCTGATTGCGCAATCGTTGCACAGGGATCCATGCCAGGAAAACTACTGCGGCACCGCAGTAAATCCATCCTGCCATTCCCCCGAAATAAAGATTTGTTTGCCCACCCGACTCACTCCCATTTCATGACGCTGCAATTGGGCGACGAGTGAGTCCACGGCGGCAAAACCAATCTCATCATGCTGTTGGTTGATTCCGGACCAACCCTCAACATCAGAGGCCAAGTTGAGATGAATCACACCGATGTCCTGAGGGACTCGCAGCCCGAGCTTTCCCAGAAAATCAAGAGCCTCATTCGTGTGGACGATGAGGACATCCGGGCGGTGCTTTTTGAGATATGCGGGCAGCCCGGAATTGCCTTCTGCTAGCGGAATCGGAAGGTGCGGTTTTTGGAACCATCGCTCAAGAGCCCATGGAATAAAGGCGGAGTAGGCGCGGGCAGCATTATAATCGATAAAATCAGAGATCCAGACACCGGGTCGCCGGTAACCGAGTTCCCGGAGCTTTTCCATGGCCAATTGAATGTTCCAATAATAATGAGCCGAAACACGGGAGCCGTGTAATCTGGGGCTGAATTCATCCAGGAAAACGGTGCAGTAGGCATCCCAATCCAAGGCCCCTGCCACGGGATGATTATCCCAAAACTGGGGTAAGATCACCCCCTCCACGCCGCGGCTCCTCAAAACAGAATTAATTCGCTGAGGCCGAAGTCGGAATTCCTCAGCATCAATGTCGTCCAGATGATACCCCATCTGTCTGGCCCTTTCGTGTGCACCCCGATAGTAGCCAATGTTCCAAGGCTTCTGAAACTCTTCTGGATGCGATGATGTATCAATCCAAGCGATATTGCACCTCACATCGGAAGGCTTGTCCTTTCGCAAATAAGTCATCAGCTGAGCCAGCCTCGCATCAGGACGATATCCCAAACGCGCAGCAACCTGCTCAATGCGTTCACAGGTTTCCTTCGGAATTCTCGGGTGGTGTTTCAGAGCCCGCGAGACGGTGGATACCGAAACGCCGGCTTCTGCGGCGATGTCTTTGAGGCTGATGGGAGATGGCAGGGGCGCTGTCATGAGCATGCTCCGCACGGCGGGAATTTTCTATTTGGCAGGTTGTGCATGCTGAATTGGTGGAGGCATGGGGCATGAGGCTCCCCCGATAACGGAGTCTAACTCACTTCTTCGATACACACTTGCTCGGGTGTGCCACCGAGTTCGTCCACTAAAATAAGTTCATTGTGCTGGCGGAGCATCCACGAGGGAATGCGATATTGATGCTGCGTTGGGCCAGGCCTGGAATCATCTACGATCCAGTTCAAGAAGATCTCAGGTGTCTTTGCGGTCGCTGCATCCAAGAGCCAAAATCGTGTGAGCGGCTGCCCATTGAGCCACGCAAAGCCCTTGCTCATGCCCGTTAAAGTGAGTGCGATTGGTGTATTGTTTTTAGAGCAATGCGCAAACTCGGTGCGGAACCAACGCACTGTTTTATGAAGGGCATTCATTTGTGCAACCGGCTTCCATCCGCCCATAGGATTTGCCCCTTGGGGGAGGCCAAGCCTTTCGCCAAGAAGCCCTGCCTGTATCTGCCATGAACCCGAGAGGGTGCGACTATTCCATAACACAGGACCCCAAAGCCCTTTTCGTTCTTCAATCATGTTGCATTTGCCGAGCATCCAATCTCCTTTGATCAGACCGAGTGCGGTGCAAAGTATAGCGATGTGTCTGCGGCCTGAACGAAGATCTAGCGGCATGCTCACTTTAAAGTGATCGGACTGCGGATTTCCGCGCTCTTCGACCAGCGGTAACGGGCCTGATTGACAAAGGATGCCATCCACAAAAACATGGATAAAATCAGCGGCACGCGTCAAAACCAACTCACGCTTACCCGCTTCATCTGGGCTGACTTCCAAGGTGGTTTCATACCAGCAATAATCTGTCTGATCCAGTGTGTGAGGAAGCTGTTGTTCTGGTGTTGTTACGGAAATGGAGGATTGGGCGTATTTTGGCCAATCACTCGGCACGGCATCCTCTGCGAATTCCCAGTTGAATGCGGAATGAATCGATTCAAATTTCGGTTTGGCAACGAGAGATGGAAGCTCATGGGTCGCAAATAAAAGCTGCCCACCACGAAGCACGATCACGCTGAGCGGAGGAAGCGCGTATGAAATGCCATCGTAATTTCTTGTGGTCGCTTCCGTGGGGTGGTCGTTGCAAAGAAATGTGACTTCATTTGCACCCTCACCATATTTGAAAACAGGCGAGGTCTCCCCTGCCCTTGGTATTGAAGGGCGTGGAGCATCCAACATCACGGACTCTACCTCTCGCAAGGTTGCGTGCATGGCTGCAAGGTGATGGTATTTCTGTGTTTTGCGATTCCAATGATCTATGGGGGCATCAAAATCGTAGTCGGGTGTTTGTAGATACATACATTCTCGTCCGATATTATTGCCGCCATGCCAGAGGAAATAGTTCATCCCCGTGGCACCGCCCGCAATGAAACGCAAAGCGGCATACGCGAATTCAGCTGTGGGGCGAAGGTGTCTGGGGAAGCCCCACAGATTGTACCAACCAGACCAATGCTCTGTGCATATTGCTGGTTGTTCTGGATTGATCTTCCAGTGGTGTTCTAAATGTTCATGCGGGCGCCATGCGTTAATGGTTTCGAGGACGCCAGGCGTGCCGCCAAGACACATGATGAGCGGCACACCACAATTCAAGGATTTCCCTAGTTCGCCGCACCACGCGATGTAGCGAACGCCCTCTTCGCCATAGGATTCCGAAATATTTGCAAATTCATTTTCGACTTGAACCATGATGATGGGTCCACCCTCACCTGCTGAAAAATCAGAAACTTGATCCCATAAATAACGTATCCAACGTTCACTTAATTCCTGCCAGGGAGCATTCGATGTGCGGATGACCATACCTTCAACACTCAAGACCCATGAAGGAATACCGCCAAGATTTTGCTCACCACAAATATACGGTCCAACGCGTAATATCACATACAAGCCAGCATCTGCAGCTTCCTTCAAAAACCTGCGCAAATCGAGTCGCCCTTTAAAGTCGTAGTGACCTTGCACGGGCTCGTGCAAATGCCAGTTCACATAGGTTTCAACGGTGTCGCAATTCGCATCACGCAAGCCCTTAAAAAGACCTGCCCACTCGTCTGGCTCGCAACGCGAATAGTGTATACTCCCGCTTAAAATAAGGCGGCGTTTACCGTCAATAGTCAGGGCACGCGAATCGTAGGATACTGTTGGCATAGCAATTTGGTTACATTATCATGAATTGCCATCAAGGAAAGATCATGGAGTTGATTTTTGAAACGGATAGTCAGATGTAGGTTTGCTCGAACATAGCTTCCTTCGACTACGCCGGGGTTCGGGCGGGCAGGTCGAAGGAGTTTAATCCGTGGGCATCGGGGTTAATTTTGAGTGACGACACCGCCGTGGCGAGTGGGAGGCGAACTCATGGATGATGAAAGGGGTAAGGGCTCGGAGCGCCGACGGCAGGGGTGGGGGTGCCGGGACTGATGGTGGGATCAGCAATGTTGGCAAGGTCCACCTCGCTCCATTCCGAATTGGCGTCCTGCTGGCCCAGGGTATTGGCCTGCCCCTGCCATTCCTCGAAGGTAATATCCGTGAATTCGTTTTTCCATCCCAACTCGTGCTTGATGTCGCTGAAGAAGGCTTGTTCGGCGTTGAACTCGCCGTGTCCTTCAATTCGGAACCAGCGATTGCGGTTGGATGTGAGAGTGGAGATAAAATCAATTTTCGGAGGATTTTTCGGATTCTCGCCGCCGTATTGGCTGGCGTAGAAAATCGGAACCGCCGGGAAAGTCGCCTGTATCGTGCTGTCTGTAATGGTCCAATGATCCAGGCGCCCATAGGCCTCATTCCCTTTGCCGAGGTTACCGTTGGTGCGATTGTCGGTCACGAGCATGATCTCCGCGCAATACTGTGGGTCGTCTCGCTTGGCAATCTCGGAGGTCCGAGAGCCGAAGATGGTAGATTTC
>JBGSMR010000107.1:0-6086 GCA_041740065.1 Chthoniobacterales bacterium | reverse complement strand
GAGCCGCCCGGCCAAGGACTGCGCGGGACCGTTTCCGGCCGACGGGTCCAAGTCACCAGCCGCGGTCGACTTGGCGCTCAGCAGGTCGAAGGCGTCGATCAGCTTCCGCCCGTCGCCGGCGGGCTCGAATGCGTTGTGACGATTGATCAGCGCTATGCGGCAGCCTTGCGATTCAGGGATGCTCCGCGGGCGGAAAGCCGCTCCTTCGTCAGGCATCTGGGGCCCAAACACCAGTTCTCCCGAATGCTGATCGTGTCGGGAGATCGCGAGTCGGAGGCTCTCTACCTCGCCGAGCAGGTCGGCATCCAAGACGTCTACGCCGAGAAGAGTCCCGAAGAGAAGCTCGCCATCGTGCGGGAGGAGACCGCCGCCGCCAAGACTCTCTACGTGGGGGACGGCATCAACGACGCTCCCGCAATGATGGCCGCCACCGTCGGCATGGCGATCGGACAAAACAGCGATGTCACCGCCGAAGCCGCGGGAGTTGTGGTGATGGACAATTCCCTCGAGAAAGTAGACGAGTTCATGCACATCAGCCGCCGAATGCGGGTGATCGCGTTGCAGAGCGCGGTGGGCGGCATGGCATTGAGCGCAATCGGAATGGCATTTGCCGCTGGAGGACATCTGAGTCCAGTCAGCGGCGCTGTCATCCAGGAAGTAATCGACGTTCTGGCCGTCATCAACGCCCTGCGGGCCGCCTTTCCCCCGAGCGTTATTCTCGATCTCTAGCCTGTTACATGGATTAATACGATGAACATATCCACCTCGTTGTCCTCAAGCCTACGCGCCGCTGCCGCCGGCCTGGTTCTCGCTGTTCTCACCCTACTGTTCGGCCAGGGCATGGGTATCGTTTTCGGGCTTAACGAAGATGCTATCAAGAGCCGTTTGAGCGCCTCGGCCGCTGCGGTCCTGGACACCACGTACAAAGCGGATGCTGCATCCATGAAGCCCGTGCTGGACAAGTCATGGGCCTACATGCAACGGGCGCACCTGCACGCTGGAGCCATGGGCACGACCGCCTTGGCCTTGATCATCTTGTTGTGCGGGCTGGACGCTTCCGCGAAACTGCTGGTCCCGATCAGCCTCGCCCTCGGCGGCGGCGGCCTGGGCTACTCCGTATTTTGGATGTGGGCCGGCTTCCTGGCGCCTGGGCTGGGTAGTACGGGCCTAGCGAAGGAGTCGCTCAAATGGCTCGCCATGCCCTCTTCCGGCGCGTTCGTTCTGGCCACGGTCGCCGTGCTGATTGTGCTCATCACCTCTATTCTGCGGCAGCGGCGAGCAACCTCCTGAGTGAGAGCCCCACTGTCGCCCAAACGTCAGTCGACAACCTAGCCCGAATCGCTAGCTTGACACGACAAAAAAATCATGACATCAGAAAACCCATCCAAGTCCAGCCGGCTGGCCGGCAGCGAAGTTGTCAAGACCACGGGGCTGGTGAGCTATCAGACCGCAGCCATCGCCAGCCGCGTGATTCTGAAGCATTCCACTGGTACGGTGACCGTCTTGGCGCTCGACGAAAGTCAGCGCCTGAGCGAGCACACCGCGCCGTTCGATGCACTTGTGCAGGTGCTCGAAGGCGAAGTGGAGATCATGATCTCCGATAAGCCTCACAGGTTGCAGGGCGATGAGATGATTCTCATACCCGCCGGTCAGCCGCACGCCCTCAAAGCGCTGACGCGGTTCAAGATGATTCTCACGAAGATTCGACCCTAGACGCTCCCGCGCCTGCTCATCCGCGCGGCGAGCAAATGGCGACCTGAAACCAGTTGATGCAGCCATGAAAACCAATACACTCACGCCGGAAGAACTTGACAAGATCGACGCTTACTGGCGTGCGGCGAACTATTTGTCCGTCGGACAGATCTATCTTCACGACAACCCGCTGCTGAAGCGCCCGTTGCGGCTTTCCGACCTAAAGCACATGCTTCTAGGGCATTGGGGCACGACCCCGGGGCAAAACTTTGTCTACGCTCATTTGAACCGGATCATCAAGAAGTACGACCTCGACATGATCTACGTTTCGGGCCCTGGGCACGGTGGTCCGGCGGTCGTTGCGAACACCTATCTCGAGGGTACTTACAGCGAGGTCTATCCAGACATCAGCCAGGACGAAACCGGCCTTCAAAAGCTCTTCCTGCAATTTTCGTTTCCGGGTGGCATCCCCAGCCACGCTTCACCCGAGACGCCGGGCTCGATCCACGAAGGCGGCGAACTAGGGTATTCGCTGAGTCACTCGTTTGGTGCCGCTTTCGATAATCCCGATCTTATCGTGGCGTGCTGCGTCGGCGATGGGGAGGCGGAGACCGGCCCCTTGGCCACGGCCTGGCATTCCAACAAATTTATCGATCCAACCACCGATGGTGCAGTGTTGCCGATTTTGCACCTCAACGGGTACAAGATTTCCAACCCGACGGTGCTTGCCCGCATCACGCACGAGGAATTGGAGCAACTCTTGCGCGGTTATGGATGGGCGCCAATTTTCGTAGAGGGCCACGAACCTACGCTCATGCATGAGATGATGGCCAAGGCACTCGACGCAGCCGTGGAGCAAATCCATGCAATCCAACGCGCTGCGCGGACGAAGCAAGACTGCAACCGCCCGCAGTGGCCGATGATTGTCCTGAAGTCGCCAAAAGGTTGGACCGGGCCGAAGGTCGTGAATGGATTGAAGATCGAAGGCACGTTCCGCGCGCATCAGGTGCCGCTACCCAATCCACGCAAGGACCCGGAGCAACTGCGTCTCTTAGAGGACTGGCTGCGCAGCTATCGACCAGAAGAACTTTTCGACAATCAAGGCCGACTGAACCAGGAACTCTCCGAGCTCGCGCCTAAGGGTAACAGGCGCATGGGTGCAAATCCTCACGCCAACGGCGGGCTACTCCTCCGCGAATTGCGGATCCCGGATTTCCGTGACTACGCCGAAGCAGTCCCCGCCCCTGGCACTCCCGGCATCGGAGATACCCACGTGCTGGGTCCGTTCCTCCGCGATGTGGCAAAAGCGAATCAGGACCACCGCAACTTCCGCGTCTTCGGCCCGGATGAGACGCTATCCAACGGACTCGAGGCAATCTTCGAAGTGACCGCGCGCCAATGGGACGCAGCGACCGTGCCGAACGACGAATTTCTTGCTCCTACTGGACGCGTGATGGAAATGCTGAGCGAGCACCAATGCGAAGGATGGCTCGAGGGCTACCTGCTCACCGGTCGGCATGGACTCTTCCCTTGCTACGAGGCCTTCATTCACATCATTGACTCGATGTTCAACCAGCACGCGAAGTGGCTTAAAGTCACAGCGGGCCTCCCGTGGCGCCGGCCGATCGCGTCACTTAACTACCTGCTCGCCTCGCATGTTTGGCGTCAGGACCACAACGGCTTCACACACCAAGATCCGGGTTTCATCGACCACGTCGTAAACAAAAAGGCGTCTGTCGTGCGCGTATATCTCCCGCCAGATGCCAATTGCCTGCTCTCGGTCATGGACCACTGCCTGCGCAGCCGCAACTACGTGAATGTCGTCATCGCGGGCAAGCACCCGTCTCCGCAATGGCTCACGATGGACGCCGCCGTAAAGCACTGCACCGAAGGCATCGGCATCTGGCCATGGGCCTGCAACGATCAGGAAGTTGCGCCCGACGTCGTGATGGCCTGCTGCGGTGACGTGCCCACACTCGAGACGCTCGCTGCCGTCTCCATCTTGCGCGAGCACCTTCCTGAGCTGAGAGTTCGCGTAGTCAACGTCGTAGACCTTATGCGATTACTCCCACACACAGAGCATCCGCATGGCCTGAGCGATTGCGATTTCGACCAATTATTCACGAAGGAAACACCGGTCATCTTCGCGTTTCACGGGTATCCATGGCTGATTCACCGCCTGACCTACCGCCGAACGAACCACGCAAATATCCACGTCCGCGGCTACAAGGAAGAAGGCACGATCACGACACCGTTCGACATGACCGTCCTCAACGAAATCGACCGATTCCATCTTGTGATGGATGTCATCGATCGCGTGCTGCAGACCGGCGAAAAGGGAATTCACCTCAAACAGGATCTCAAAGACAAACTCATCGAGCACCGCCAATACATCGAAACCCACGGCGAGGACCTGCCGGAGATCCGGAACTGGAAATGGAGCCCGCATTGAGCCATTC
This sequence comes from Chthoniobacterales bacterium, assembly GCA_041740065.1. Lineage (GTDB taxonomy): Bacteria > Verrucomicrobiota > Verrucomicrobiia > Chthoniobacterales > JAATET01 > JBDNGG01. The sequence continues at coordinate 1,935 of JBGSMR010000107.1, read as the reverse complement.
CCAAGAGATTGAAAGATGAAAGAGAACGCCCATTTCGGTGCCATCGTTTCCGTCCGGGGTAGTGTTGTGGATGTTCGTTTCGATGAGGACTTACCAGCGATTCACACCGTGCTCCGCGCGGGTCAAAATCGTGAAATTGTGATTGAAGTGCTTGAGCAGCGTGACGCTTACACGGTGCGTGCGATCGCGCTGACGCCCACGCAGGGACTGGCTCGCGGCATGGTGGTCGAGGATACTCGCGGACCTCTCAAGGTTCCCGTTGGCAATAAGATTCTTTCCCGCATGTTCGATGTGTTTGGAAACACAATCGACCGCGAAACAACGCTCACCGATATCGAATTGCGCTCGGTGCATCGCGATCCCCCTCCACTATCCCAACGCTCCACCAAGTCGGAGATTTTTGAGACCGGGATCAAGGTGATCGATGTGCTCGTGCCATTAGAGCGCGGCGGGAAAGGGGGGCTTTTTGGGGGTGCCGGTGTGGGCAAAACCGTGCTCCTGACCGAGATGATTCACAACATGATCGAGCACCAAGACGGCGTGAGTATTTTCTGTGGCATCGGCGAACGCTGTCGCGAAGGCGAGGAGCTATACCGCGACATGAAAGAAGCAGGTGTATTGCCAAAAATGGTGATGCTTTTCGGTCAGATGAACGAACCGCCGGGTGCGCGATTCCGCGTGGGGCATGCGGCGTTGACGATGGCCGAATATTTCCGCGACGACGAACACCGCGATGTGCTGCTGCTCATCGATAACATCTTCCGATTCATCCAAGCGGGCATGGAAGTCTCAGGCCTCATGGGCCAGATGCCGTCCCGTCTCGGGTATCAACCGACTATGGGCACTGAACTTTCAGGTTTGGAGGAACGCATTGCGAATACTGAAACTGGAGCGATCACTTCCATCCAGGCCGTCTATGTACCGGCGGATGATTTCACCGATCCAGCTGCGGTGCACACGTTCTCGCATCTTTCCGCATCCATCGTGCTCTCGCGCAAGCGCGCCAGCGAAGGGCTATTTCCTGCGATCGATCCACTGCAGTCCGCTTCGAAGATGGCCACTCCGGGCATTGTCGGCGTGCGTCATTACAACTTGGCGCAGGAGATCCGGCGCACACTCGCGCAATACGGCGAGCTCAAGGACATCATCGCGATGCTGGGGCTGGAGCAGCTTTCACCCGACGATCGCAACGTCGTCGCACGCGCCCGCAGGCTGGAGCGTTTTCTCACACAACCGTTTTTCACAACCGAGCAATTTACCGGCATGAAGGGCAAGCTCGTGAGTCTCGAAGATTCCCTCGATGGCTGCGAGCGCATCCTGAAGGACGAATTTCAGGACTTCCCCGAGAGCTCGCTCTACATGATCGGCGCGATTGATGAAGCAAAAGCAAAAGCCAAATCTGCGCCGAAACCAGCAACTCAACCCGAACCGGTCCCCACCCATGCAGCTTAAAATTCTGCTCCCATTCCAGGTTTTTGCAGAGGAGACCAAAGTCCTGCGTATCGTCGCGGAGACGGAGGAAGGTTCGTTTGGGCTCCTGCCCAACCGACAGGATTGTGTGGCCGCACTTGTGCCGGGCATTCTGATTTATGAAACAATAGCCAATGGCGAAGTCTTTGTCGCCGTGGATGAAGGTGTGATGGTCAAGACTGGCACCGAGGTGCTCGTCTCAGTCCGCCGCGCGATTGGCGGGGCCGACCTTGGACAATTGCGCGCATCTGTGGAAAGTGAATTCCTCACACTCGACGCGAGCGAACAAAGCGTGCGCTCGGTCATGGCCAAACTGGAATTGGGTTTTCTTCGCCGCTTCGCAGCATTCACCAATGAATAACGACGACCCACATAAAAAGGCACCGACGCTGGCCGGTGAGATCGGTGCCAAGGCAGATCGTAAGCTCCGTGCCCGCCGGAAGGGAGGTCCCGGCGTGTGGTTCG
>JBGSMR010000103.1:0-4706 GCA_041740065.1 Chthoniobacterales bacterium | reverse complement strand
TCAAGTGAAAGTGCAAATAGGGAGTGTTTTTCAACACAACACGCCGCGAGAGTTCCATCTGCAGAGCGACGCGGTTGTGACTGAGCGTCGTGATCGCATCTCTCCGTTGTGCATCTGATCCGAGCGCACTAACAAACACATGAGCATTTTTCAAATCGGGAGTGATGTCCACGCCGCTGATGCTGACAAGGGGCGAGTCAAAACGAAGGTCGCGGAGGACGATGCTGCCAAGCTCCCTTTTGAGGAGCTCGCGCACACGGACAAGCCGGTTTTTCATAGTCGTATTAGTATGTTTGCTTCGCTAGGATATCCGTTGTCGGCACCCACCGGATGCCGCCACTAGAGCACCTGTGCGACCTTATCCAGATTGTAGGCCTGAATGATATCTCCGACCTCATAGTCGTTGAAATCCCCAAGCCGGATACCACATTCCAGGCCGTTGCGGACTTCCTTGACGTCGTCTTGAAACCGTCGGAGCGTGTGGATGCCCCCATCATAGACTGCCTGCTTGCGCCGGAGTACCCGGGCGCGTGCGGTGCGCGGAATGCGGCCATCCGTAACAATACATCCGGCGACACTGCCCTTCGAGAGTTCGAACACCTGCTTGACTTCGGCGTGTCCGACCACGGTTTCGCGGAGTTCGGGATCGAGCATCCCGGTGAGCGATTCGCGAACCTGGTCCAAGAGTTCATAAATGATACTGAACAGCTTGATCTGCACCCCTTCCCGCTTTGCAGTGGATGCGGCACTGTTTTCAACTTTTACTCCGAAGCCAACGATGACGGCATTAGATGCACTACAAAGGAGGACATCGGACTCGCTGACCGGTCCAACCGCTGCATGGATGATGCTCAGGCTAATTTTGTCACTTTTGATTTCTTTCAGCAAACTGGTTACGGCTTCGAGAGATCCTTGAACATCAGCTTTGAGAACAATCTGCAGAGATTTTTTCTGTTCGTCAGCAAGGCTTTGATAAAGATTTTCTAAGGTCGCGCGCTGCGGGGCGGCCAGTTTTTCAGTGCGCAGTTTCTGAAGCCGCTCCTCACCCAATGCACGGACAGATTTTTCATTATCCATCGCAACAAGCTCATCGCCTGCGTGAGGAAGTCCGCTGAACCCAAGCACCTTGACTGGCGTCGCAGGGCCAGCCTCTTTGATCGGCTTGCCGAGGTCATTAATAAGTTGCTTCACCTTCCCCCACTGGTTTCCGCAAATAAACGGCTGTCCCACGCGGATGGTGCCGATCTTGACAATGACCGTGGCCGTTGGCCCCCGACCGGATTCAACCTGGGCCTCAATGACGATACAGCGGGCATCCGACTTTGGATCAGCTTTGAGCTCCATGACCTCTGCCTGGAGAACCATGTTCTCAAGCAAAGCGTCAACTCCCAGCCCCTTGGTCGCGGAAACTTCACAACAAATTGTCTCTCCACCCCAATCTTCTGGAGTCAGTCCCTGCTCCTGAAGTTGGGCTTTAACACGGTCAATATTTGCAGACGCAAGGTCCACTTTATTGATCGCCACCATGATCATCACATTTGCTGCTTTGGCATGGTTAATCGCTTCAATCGTCTGCGGCATCAAGCCATCATCGGCAGCAACAACAATCACCACGATGTCAGTGACATTGGCACCGCGCGCACGCATCGCTGAGAAGGCGGCGTGGCCTGGCGTATCGAGGAATGTGATACGCGAGCCACCACGTTCGACGCTATATGCGCCAATATGCTGGGTGATTCCGCCAGCCTCACCCGTAGCCACACGACTGCGGCGGATTGCATCCAGCAGAGAGGTTTTCCCGTGATCGACATGCCCCATCAGGGTGATGATTGGTGCACGGACTTCTAAGGCCTCGAGCACCTCAGGCAGCACTTCCACTGGCGGTGGCGGTGGCTCGACAACGACGGTCTCGATCTTATGAACTCCAGCTCCCGCCTGACGTTTTTCGCGCTCGAAGACAAATCCGTGTTTTTCGCAGACCTTTGCAGCGACATCGGGCTCAATCACCTGATTAATCGCAGCAAAAATATTGAGATCCATGAGATCAGCAATGAGTTGAAACGGCTTAAGATCCATCTGCGCCGCCAGCACTTTCACTGTAATCGGCGGCTTAATATGAACAATCTTCCGCCCATCTTCCGCGCTCTCGTCAGTTGGTTCTGCAGGGGTGACACCAGGATCCTCTGTCGACACAGAAGGCTCCGGAGCGAGCGCGGCGACTGCGGCAAGCGCGACGGAAGCAGCGGATTTCCTAACAGGCTTGTCAATCAATGACAGCACTTCGGGCTCGACGCGGACCGGCTCAGAAGCGGGTGCAGGTTCGGCAGCGGCGGGAGCTTTGGGAGCGACAACCCGTCCGATGGTGGGAAGAGCCCGCTTCTTTGCTGCGCCTTCCGACTCGGGGACGCGAATTTTCTTCGTCTTCGGCTCAATTAACGAGACTGTTTCCACAGGAGCTTTGGGCTCTGGTTTGGCAACGGTCGAGGGTGTTGCGCCCGAAAGAGTGGACGAGGGTGTCGCCGGTTTCTCGGAACTATTCGGCGTGGCTCCTGCGCCCCGTTTGGCGCGGGTTCTCGGAGCATCGGACTTGGTGTTGCTGACTTTGGATGGCATTGAAACTTTCTGGATACACGTTCGCTTTCATGACAGCAGGGTCAAGCGACGGCGTTGGAGCTGTGTGCTTTTGCTGCGGCAAGGATGGCCTCGGCCTTTTCGGCTTCGCATCCCAGCATTTCTGCGATGTCGTCGGGCTCTGCGGTGACTACTACTTCGATGGCATTCATTCCACCACGGATGAGCATGTCTGCCTCGTCTTGTGAGATCCCTAGCTGATCTGCCATTGACGTGGCGGCCTGTGTTTTCTGATTCTCGAATGCCTCGGCAGCACTCTTGTCTTCTTGAATGTCAATATCCCATCCAGTGAGACGGGCAGTGAGACGCGCGTTTTGGCCCTTGCGGCCAATCGCCTGCGATAATTCCTCCTGACTCACGGTAACAAAAATCTTCTTGATGGTCTCGTCCATACGAAGCGAATGGATTTTGGCCGGCTTTAACGCCTCCTTCACGAGTTCAACCGGATCTGCGTTCCAGCGAATGATATCCACTTTCTCGTTATTGAGTTCGCGCACGATATTCTTGACACGAGCACCCCGCATTCCGACGCAGGCTCCAACGGGATCCACTTTCTCATCGGCGCTATGAACTGCGACTTTCGTGCGGGCTCCGGCTTCACGAGCGATTGCGCGGATTTCCACCGTTCGATCTGAGATCTCGCTCACCTCGACCTCAAATAACCGTCGGACAAAGTTCGGATGGCTACGGGATAAAATGATCTCCGGTCCACGGGAACCATTGTCGACAGCGACTACATAGGCGCGTATGCGGTCACCAATCGTGTATTCTTCGGTTGGCACACGTTCCTTTGAAGGCATGATCCCTTCGAACTTGCCTAGATCAACGATGACATCCGAGCGCTCGAATCGGCGAACTGTGCCACTGACGATTTCGCCGGCACGATCCTTGAATTCCTCGTAGATCATGTCTTTTTCGATCTGCCGGATCCGTTGCATGATCGCCTGCCGTGCGGTTTGCGCAGCGATCCGTCCAAAGTCTCTCGGCGTCACCTCGATCTCGATCTCATCCCCGACCTTAACATCGGGGTTGATTTGCCGTGCCTTTGCAAGCGTGATTTGATCGTGCTGGTTGTCGATTTTTTCGACTACGATCGGTCGGGCAAACGCCTGAATCTCGCCTGTCCGTGGGCTAATATCGATACGGAGGTCTCTCGCTGTGGCGAACGACTTACGCGCCGACGTCAGGATGGCTCCTGAAATAGCCTCTACGAGCGCCTCGCGGCCAATCCCGCGTTCGCGCTCCAGATAATCAAGCATGGCTAGCATCTCCGCATTCATACAAATATAAAAAATCTAAATTCTTCTCAGTGGTTCCGCCACTTTGGTGGAATTGGTGACTATGCAACTTGGCCTCGCGTCGGTCAAGCCCCCATCCGGAATAATCAAATTGCGCAAATCCCGTCAGCGCATCCGGCTTGCCCGGCATCCGATCCACGCAGCCAACAACCCGAAGATGACGTGAGCGACGAGAACCCAAAGGCAAAGGATCGCCGGCGAGAGAGCTGTCTGCACAACCATCTGCACGATATCATAATACCGCTCCCCTCGAAGCGTCTGCAGCACACCGGACCAACTCCAATAAGCGGAAATGAACGGTCGCACAGCCATCCCGATCCATTCCGGCAGCGCCAACACGGCCCCGGACAAGGGAAGCTGAAATCCCACGAGATAAATCGAAACCAACGAGGCCTGCTCGGCGCTGGACATCCAGCTGGAGATTCCCAGACAGATTGCAGTCATCGCAGCATTCACCAGAAACAGGAATAGGAGTTGGGCTGCGAGATCCCCTGGAAAGCCACAGACAAAATGCACGAAAAGCCCCATCCAAAGCGATTGAGCAAGCACCAGCACGGATAAAAATGCCGCCTTGCTTGCGATATAGCTAGATGGTCGCAGACCGCTCAACTTTTCTTTTTCAAAAATCAAGCGTTCGGATGCTATCTCGCGTCCTGCGTTATTCGCGCCCATGAGCGTGAGCAAAATGACCTGAAACATGACGATTCCGGAAACAAGACTACCAATCTTACTCGCTTGTTTGAGGAACTCTGAGGCTTCCGAGAGCTGTCGGATCAC
>JBGSMR010000448.1:0-4684 GCA_041740065.1 Chthoniobacterales bacterium | reverse complement strand
CGAGAGGTGTTTTTCCTTGTAGGCGGATTTTCCGAAATCGGTGATTCTAACGGAGTCGTCGATTTCGAGGTTGTGTTTTTTTGCGTATTGGTCGCTGAGATCAAGCTGGCGTCTGAGACTGTCACCTTCTGCTTGCTGTGGGGTCGAGAACCGGATATAGGAATAGGCTTTCATGCGTGGCTTTCGCTTTTTCGCCTGTCCGGTTTTCATTCGGACAAGCTACATGAATACCTTGTTTTTGCAAGTTGATATGTTGATTGTTGATTGTTGATTGTTGATTGGTGAATGTTGAATGGGTGAGGGGAAGTTCACAGGGACGACGGGAATGAATGGGATGCGGATCACCATGAAGGGCATGGAGGGCAGGAAGGATGCGAGGATTTCAGTGTCATCGAGTTACGCCAATCGGCTTCATGAACTTCAGGGTCTCCATGGTGCAAATGCATGAATCTTACCAGAAGGGGCATGAAAGCGACGAGGGAGCGGCGGTGCCGCTGTCGTTGATTGTTGAGTCGATGAGTCTCTTCGCGCGCTTGGCGCTCTTTGCGCGAGTCAGCATTTTACTGATAAATTAAGGAAGGGATTTCGCGCCAAGCACGCAGAGAACGCCAAGGGTTTGTTGGTTGTTCGTTGCACGTTGCTCGTAAAAGGGAAGCTTCATCGCGACGACGTGACCTGGGTTTTAGAATCTCAGACAGACAGCGAAAGTCAAGGTCGCACGCTTCTTGGAGAATGGTGATGAAAGGCAAACGCGCTGAATGATGGGACGCGCCCCGACGGCCATTCGCCGAGCGATAGAATGCTTTGCGGATGGTGGATTTTAGCGATGTCATCCAACTAAACAGGGGGAAGAGGAGAGTTGAGAGCTGAAACTTGAAAGCTGAGGTGGGTTACAATCAATGAACGACTATTAACTATTAACGAGTGACGGGCGGGAGGCGCAGGGCGAATCCCCACTTCGATGGACTCCATTTCAGATTCATTCAGTGAGCCCATTCGTCGCACAAGACGCACAACGCTTAGCGACTGAACTTGCTGTAAGTGGAACGCGCCAGGCTCGAGAAAACGGCTTTCCAACCGAGACCTCCCAACGGTTGCCTCTGAGGGCTGTGGTGTGCGGCACAACTGTGATTAATGCCAACTCATCTTCTGCAGGGTAATCGGTAAGCAGAAGGCAAGGGCCAACTTTGCCGGCAATCCCCAAATCGGTAAGCCAGACCTCACCACGCAGTGGATGGCTCAGTTCTGAAGAGCATCCGACTCCATGGCATCCAGCATGGCGAATCCCTCCATTGCCACTTGGTCGCAGACGTCAAGGTCATCACCATCATGTCGTCGACCGCTACCGCTCCGCAGATTTCCGCTTCCGGGGTTTGGTTGCTCAAAGGAATCGACTGTGAAAAGCGCTTCGTGATCAAAATTCTCATAGGCCTTTTGACAGGAGGACAGGATGGATGCGGGAGTCACGGCGAGTGGCGAGTGGGCAGATGAGAAAGTTTCGGTGGTGTGAAAATTTCGAATAGGTCCTGTTTGAATGCTACTCAACTACAAAAACCTTCGCACTTTCCTACTTTTTTCTAATTGCGTGTACCGAGGAGTCCTCGTTTCTCCGTTCGGATGCGATTCGAACGACCCGCATCGGTAGAGTCCCGTAAAGCTCCAAAATCTAGGCAATTGCCTCCTACGCTCCTTTCCGAGCTGTATTGCTCTCCAAGCAGGAAGCCGCGCATGTTGCCCTTCGAGTCCGGCTGTCGCCGAAGCTCCCCCGCGAGTTCCCCACCCGCCGGTGGGCTGTTTCGTTCGTCCCTGTGCGAGTCTGTATTTCGGACATCCACCGCCCGTAGCGACCTAGGAGCTCAATATCTTTGACCTTGTGAAGGCTCCAGGCGCCGGCGGCGGTGGCATTATCGAGCTCTGACGTCGTGCGCTGCTCGTGCATGTTGGCGAATGGGGATTGGTCCGCAAAGTCTCTCACTCGGTAGCCGAGGTGATGGGCCGTCGTCGGGATGGCCTCCTCAAGGTAAACTTGCGTTGGTAACGGGGTCGCAGTCGTCTCAATAAATGCGTGACGCTTCCAGAAGTGCCCTGTCCCAACGGCGCTCAGGATCACATTTTTGTCTTCGCGGATGCTGATCGCATTCCATGCGTTGGCAAATTTCGGATCCGAGAGCTGATACCGGTAATGCGGGTAGTCAGTCCTGTCCACGCGGCGAAGCCTGTTGCAGAGCACGTCTGAATCTTCGTGTTTTAGCCTCGCAACCATGCGTGCCCCCCAGTCGGATACGAGGGGGATGTGGTCCTGCTCGACAAAACAGACGTATCCGTGCGGTTGGTCCTGCAGCCAGGCGGACGCCTCGCGCATGGGACTTTGGTAGCTTTGTTTTTCTTCCTGGTGATGCTTCGTGCGCAAGTCCGTATCTGGAACAAATCGGGCATGGGCGATATCCAAACGGGCGAATTCGTCCTTGGGTCCTCCATAAACGAGTAGGAGATCGTCGGGAGCAACCCCGGACCGGTGCCAAAAATCGATGAGCTTTTTGCAGTGCTCAGCCGGGGCATGCGCCAACACCACCCACAAGACGCGATCTGATGTCGCATCGGTATTTGCATCGGTATTTGCATCGGCATTTGCAATGACTGTTTGCCGCGCGACCGTCGGGAAGTCCACGGGCGGATGGGTGGCAAATCCGATGCGGTGCGAAAATGATAGTATCCGCGTCTCCGGCAGGAAGACGGCATGCACCGGCGGCTGTTGCAACCCGTAGCCGAGCATCCGAACGGTGCCACCAATCCCAACGACCAGCCCCTTACCGAGCATCTCGCCAGTGCGCTGGTCAACGATCGTCGGTCCAAACCGGTGGATGAGCCAGTAAAGCAGTCGCTTGAGGAGGGGTTTCATTGGGGGGGAGGGGATGCTGAAAGCTGAAAGATAAATTACGAACTAAACAGGCTGTACGGGATTTTTCAGGAGGAACGGGATATGAGGGTAGCTTTTTTTGACAGAGCTTTGGCACGTGGCTTCCTGCTGGGAGAGCGATACAGCTCGGCGAGGAACGCGCGAGGCCGCCTGCTTGGTTATAGCACCATGAGGGCGAGACGCGATGGGAATCGTGCGAGGCAATTTACAGAATGGACAACGGCGAGGGGGGGGCTATTCGAAAAATCCCCGGGACCGCCGGCTCAGCGAGTGGCGAGTGGGTAAGTTGGTAAGTTGGTAAGTTTTGGAGGTGGGATAGTTTCGGATGTTTGATCGCTACTCAACCACAAAAACCTTCGCACTTTCCTACCTTTTACTAATTGGTTGGTTTCCGTTCAGCCTTGCAAGTTCCTGATCTGCTGTTTGGCGAGTTCGGTGGCTTCTTCGAGGCTGCGCGGGCCTGAGACGAATAATTGAACGGCTTGTAGCGGACCACCTCGCACACCGGCGGTCGCTTTATCAAGTGCGCGCGTGAGTTTCCCTTCACGGCTGGTGTCTGTGACAAGGAAGAGCTCGCCGGTTGCAAATTCGCGGCGCACACCCATGAAGACGTAGATTTCCTGACTGCCTTGCTTGAACACCCATGTCTGGAAGGGCATCTCGGAATCGCCTATTTGCATGTTTACCACGGGACCAGGGCGCACGAGTTCGAATCCCGCTGCTGGCAAACAAATGGTGGGGTTGTGCGCGGAATCGACTTCGCCGAGTTTCTTCTCAGGCTTCCAACTGAGAGCGAATGCATTCCATGCGTTGCCACGGGTGTCGTTCCATGATGCCCCGAGGCCCGTCTCGAAATGGAGGATTTCCTTTTCACGGTCGCCGAGCTCGCGCGTCGTAAAACTGTAAAACCCTCTTTGCTGAGCCGATCCTACGTCTTCAGGGTTGGGGAACTGGATGTCCCACGGCTCTGTTTTTGCAGTCTGACCTTCTTTGTGGCGAAACCACGCCTCGGTGCCAATCTCCGAAAATGCGAACCAGGCAAGCACGAGCCCCCCGATAATGATAAGGCTTCGTTGAGGACTGCGGAAGGGGGAGAAATTCATGGAGGAAGGCGGGAAGGTTTCGGGAGTTTTTTTTACTCTACCACAAAAACTTTCGCACATGTCTACTTTTTTACGAATCCCATCACCATTTCCGTCTGGGCAAAACAAGGATGGATGCGGGAGTCACGGCGAATGGCGAGTGGGAAGATGAGAAAGTTTCGGTGGTGTGAAAATTTCGGATGTTTGAATGCTACTCAATTACAAAAACCTTCGCACTTTCCTACTTTTTACTAATTGCGTGTCCCGAGGAGTGGTCGTTTCTCCGTTCGGATGCGATTCGAACGAGCCGCATCGGGTTCACAAACAGCGGTTAAAGTGCTCGTAATGGTATTCTGCCGAGATGTCGAAGAGGTGCCAAGCGGGGAAATGGGAACCGCACGGATATTGCAGATTTCGAACTAAACAGTATCCACAGGATTTTTCAGGATGAACGTGATTGATGAATTCCCGGGTATCCTTCTTCATGCCCCTTCATGCGCTTCATGGTGCAAATGCATGGGTGAGGTGAATCCGGCAAAGACCATGGATAGGATGGCGTAAGTTATCCAAGTCTTCGTTGCTTACTATTTGTAGGCCGACCACCGCGACCCCGCACTCGGCCCTGGCGCGACCTCTACAAACTAAAAGCTCACGAGTCAGCAGGGAGTCCGAGGCAGATTTTTTC
>JBGSMR010000083.1:0-5957 GCA_041740065.1 Chthoniobacterales bacterium | reverse complement strand
TGTCGTTGCGCAGCAGGTCCGTTGTTATCGCAGGAGCCAGCGAGGCGGGGAGCCCGGAGGTGTCCAGGCCGTCCACGGCAATGTGTCCAATCATCATGCTATCAACCCGTTTTGAAAAATGTCGGAACACCGCGAGTTCGAATTTTTCCATCAGCTCACGCGAACGCGCCAGTCGTGGCAACTCGTGATGTGGATCGAGCCCGGCGGACGCGTAACCAGGGAAATGTTTTCCACAGCTCAATATGCCCGTGCTTTGTAGGCCCTCGTTGAATGCGCCGGCAAGATCTATGACCTGTTCGACTGTCGTCCCATAGCAGCGCCCGCGCAGCGAGTTATCGGCTTCGTCATCAAACGAAATGTCGAGCACGGGGCACAAGTCGAGGTTGAATCCAAAGAGTCGGAGTAATCGACCGGTGATCGACCCGTGTCGCTGGATGAGCTCACGGTCACCTTTTTCGCGGAGTTGTTGGGCATTGGGCGGTTCGTTGCCAATCAATTTCAGCCGGGACACGCGACCGCCTTCTTGGTCGATAGTGATGATCGGTTCGATTGCGCTGAGATCGCGGAGATCGTCCAAAAGCTTGCGTAGTTGCACTGCTGAGCGGATGTTGCGACCAAAGATGATAAATCCTCCGGGTTGCAATTCGCGAAATAGTTGGGCGGTGGCCGGATCCAGTTCTGTGCCAGGGACGCCGAGCAATAATAGCTGGCCGGGATGGTGTGCTTGCATCATTCCTGTCAGACGAATCATATTCTCATGCCAGTGTCGAAACGAAAACAATCTCCTCTGGTCCCCCGCAATTCTGCTGCTTAGAAATGAAAATTGGACTTTACGGCGGTTCGTTTGATCCGATCCATCACGGACACTTAATTCTCGCACGGGCTGCGAAAGAGCAACTCGGTTTGGATCGCGTCGTTTTTATCCCTGCTGCGATCTCTCCGTTTAAACAGAATCGTATTCCCGCTCCGGCGGGTTTGCGCTGCGAGATGGTTCGTGCGGCCATTGCGGATGAGGCAGGATTCGAGTGCTGTGACATCGAGGTCCTCCGGCCCGGTCCATCGTATTCGATCGATACGATACGGCAAATTCGTGACGATGAGCCGCAGGCTGAGCTCTATTATTTGATTGGTGATGATATCCTCCCAACGCTGGATGCATGGCATGAAATAGGCGATCTGCGGAAGTTGGTGGCCTTTGTCGTGATGACACGGGAGGCGATTTGCACGCCTCCGGGAATGCCCGTGGTGCAGCGCCGGATCGATATATCCTCCACCGATATTAGAAATCGCATTGCGTGCGGACGATCTATCCGTTACCTCCTGCCAATGAGTGTGTCCCACCTGATTGAGCAAAACAGTTTGTATTTGAATGAATGAGTCCGAGTCCCTGGCGCGGGCATGCGCTGCAGCAGCATCTGATAAAAAGGCGGAAGATATCCAAGTGCTGGATCTCCGGGGCATCTCGACGGTCACTGATTTTTTCGTGGTTTGCGGAGGAACGTCTGATCCCCAGATCAAAGCGATCTCGTCTGGAATTCGCACAAGTATCCGTGAGAAGTTTGGCAAAGGTCCATTTGCCGAGGATGGATTGCCAGCCAGTCGATGGATCGTGCTGGATTACGCGCAGGTGATTATCCACATCTTCCACACCGAATCACGCGAGTTCTATTCGCTTGAGGACTTGTGGGGTGACGCTCCGCGGCTCGAACTGGCGTTGGATTAGATGGACATTGTCGAAGAGATCGACATCGCCTGCCCGCAGTGCGGTGAGACGTTTTTCATCGAAGTCGAAACCACGAATCCGCGCTGGCAGTCCATTGAAGATTGTGCGGTGTGCTGCCGTCCGATGACAATCACCGTGCAGTGCGAGCCGGGTGCTGTTGTTGACGTTCGAGTGGACGCGGCTTGAAAACTCCTTCGAAGGCCAGTCTTCTCCGTCGAGCTATATGTGGGCGGTGACGAGATACGGATGGACTACAACGTATGCCCCATTTTTTCCTTTTTTGTCGCGAGATAGCGCTCATTAAAGGGATTGGAAATAGAGCGGATCGGAACTTGTTCGACGATTTCCAGATTGAAGCCATCGAGTCCGACGATCTTGCGCGGATTGTTGGTCATGAGGCGGATTTTTTTCACGCCGAGGTCGCAGAGGATCTGTGCGCCCAGACCGTAGTCGCGTAAGTCCATTGGGAAGCCGAGTTTTTCGTTCGCTTCGACCGTATCGAATCCTTCCTCCTGCAATTTGTAAGCGTGAATTTTCCCCGGTAACCCAATGCCGCGCCCCTCTTGGCGCATATAGACCAAAACTCCACGGCCTTCTTTTTCAATTTGCGTGAGGGCTGTTCCCAATTGGATCCCACAATCACAGCGGAGCGATCCGAAAACATCGCCAGTGAGGCACTCACTGTGGACCCGCACAAGAATGGGTTCATCGCCGCTCACGTCTCCCTTGACCAGCGCCAAATGATGCTGTCCGTCCAGGGCACTCTGGTAAAGATACAGCTGGAAGTCGCCATGCTCCGTGGGCATGTGAACCACTTGTTCGCGGATGACTAACTTCTCGATGGATCTGCGGTAGGCGATCAGGTCCGTGATGGTGCAAATCTTCAGCCCATGTTCGCGACCAAACGCAATAAGGTCCGGTAACCTCGCCATGGTTCCATCCTCATTCAGGATCTCGCAGATCACACCGGAATGATCAAGGCCTGCGAGGCGGGCTAAATCCACTGATGCCTCGGTATGCCCGGCGCGGCGCAGGACGCCTCCGGGTTTGGACTGAAGGGGGAAAATGTGACCCGGTTGGACCAAGTCACTCAGCCCGGAATCGGGATTTGCGAGAATGCGAATCGTCGCCGCGCGATCTGCTGCGCTGATTCCTGTCGTAATGCCTGTGGCAGCGTCAACAGAAACGGTGAAATCTGTTTTGTACTGTTCGCGATTGTGCGCCACCATACGCTGCAGCCCGAGCTGTGTCGCGCGTGCCTCGGTGATCGGTGCACAGATCAATCCCCGTCCAAACCGCGACATGAAATTGACCGCCTCGGGCGTCACGCATGCGGCGGCCATCACCAAGTCGCCCTCATTTTCACGGTCTTCGTCGTCGGTCACGATGACCATTTTTCCCGAGCGAATGTCTGCAAGAATCGAGGGGATCGAATCGAAAGGGGTATTATTCATTAAAGGAAATAAAAAGACGACTTAAGCGGTAAAACTGTCCTTGGTGGGAGGCGGCACGTCACCAACATACCCGTGGATATCGCTCCCCGTAGGAATAGAGGCAAGCTCTTCCAATAAGATGCGATTGAGATTGATGCCCGTGTAGAAGTTGCGGAGAGGCAGGTTTTCGTTTGGTGAATGGGCTGCACAGTCTGGAGATGCGAGCGCTAGCAACAACGCATCCACACCGAGAATATTTTTAAAGTCGGTCAGAATGGGAATGCTTCCGCCCTCGCGGAATAAGGCAGGCTCTGATCCGAAGACTGTTTGGAGCGCGCGCTGGGCCGCCCTGCCAAAGGGAGACATCGGATCGGAAAAATATGGTTCGCCGCTGTGCCCGCGGTTCACAGTCATGCGAACGCCCGGTGGCTTGTGACGCTCAAGATGTGCTGTCGCAAGGTCCAGGATCTGATCTGCACTTTGATCGTGAACCAGCCGGAAAGTCAGTTTGAACGCTGCACTTGCTGGAATTACCGTTTTGGATCCTTCGCCCTGATAGCCAGCAGTGATCCCGTTGACTTCAGCGGTTGGACGAGCGCCGATGCGCTCCACGGAATCAAATCCTGCTTCGCCAAAAAGTTCTGGCACGCCGGTTTGTTCCAGGATGTCGGAATCTTTGACTCCGGACCGTTTGGCTGCCTCGCGTTCCCATTCCGCCATCGGTTGGACGCTTTCGTAAAATCCTTCAATCGCGACTCGTCCATCTGCGTCGTGCATTGATGCGATGAGCCGCGCTGCCGCTGTGGCAGGATTCATCACGGCGCCGCCGTAAACACCGGAATGAAGGTCCACGGACGGTCCGTCCAGCCGGACTTCCATAGCGGCCACGCCGCGGAGCGCATACGCGAGGGTCGGGTAAAAATCGGACACCATGCCATTGTCTGAGATGGCTACGATGTCGCAGGCGAGTTCCGCTTTGTTAGCTTCCAAAAACGCAGCAAGGTTGGGGCTGCCAATTTCTTCTTCACCCTCGATCAGGAAAATCACGTTCACCGGAAGTGTGCCCTTCTCAGATAGTGTTTGGCCGACTCCGAGGACATGCGCGAGGATCTGTCCCTTGTTGTCAGTCGCTCCGCGTGCCCAGACCCGCTCGTCCCGAATCTCGGGCTCGAACGGCGGTGAAATCCATGCGTCCTGCGGGTCAGGCGGCTGGACATCGTAATGTCCATAAATCAGCACTGTCCGCTTTTCCGGATCGAAGGGCGATTTTGCGAGGACCACTGGACATCCTCCCGTGGCTCGGACTTCGGCGTGCAGGCCGATGGACTGAAGTAGATTCCCGAGCCAGCCCGCGCATTTCTGCATCGTGTCGGCATGGATGCTATGGGCTGATATTGTCGGAAAGCGCAGAAACTTAAGCAGTAATGACAAATTTTGATTATCCATTGGAATACTATATGTAGTGTGTGTTGAACTAAAATTCTACCGCTTATGGTGGAGTTTTCAATTGCTTTCCAATTCTTGAAAGATACCCTCCGAAGACAACTTTACAGGATTACCCATGTATCTTCAATCATTGGAAATAGTAGGCTTTAAGTCGTTTGCTTCAAAAACGATACTTAATTTTAATCCGGGCGTGACCGCGGTGGTCGGCCCGAACGGCTGTGGGAAATCGAACGTCCTCGATGCCTTGCGTTGGGTCTTAGGTGAACAATCTGCCAAAGCCCTCCGGGGAGGCGAGATGGCGGACGTGATCTTCAGCGGTACGGATAGCCGTCAGGCGTTGGGAATGGCCGAGGTTTCCCTGAGCTTTACGGATTGTGAAAAGGAACTCGGCGTCGAGTGGAACGAAGTCCGGATCACCCGCCGCGTCTTCCGCGATGGCAAGAGTGAATACCTCCTCAATAAGGCACCTTGCCGGTTAAAGGACATCCATCAGTTGTTCATGGACACAGGAATCGGGCGGTCTGCGTATTCCATCATGGAACAAGGGAAAATCGACGCGATTCTGAGTAGTCGTCCTGAGGATCGACGGGCAATTTTTGAAGAAGCAGCCGGGATTACGAAGTATAAATCCCAGAAGAAAGAAGCGCTGCGGAAGCTCGAATACACCGAGGCCAATCTGGTCCGTGTCTCCGACATCATCAAGGAGGTGAAACGCCAGATCGGATCGCTCCAACGGCAGGCTGCAAAAGCCCGACGCTATCAGGCGCTCATGGAGGATCTCCGCACGTTTGATCTTCACCTATCGCACCGGAATTACCTGCGGCTGTCGGAGGAATTGACGTCTGTGCAATCGGCGCTCGCATCTAGCGAGGATATCCGGCAAGCGGGTGAGGCTGCCATCGCTGAGCGCGAGGTGGAAATCGAGATCTGTCGCGAGACATTGGCCGATCTTGAGCTCCGGGTTTCTGAGACTCGCGAAAATATCCAGAATCAACGCAATCGCATCTACGCAGCCGAAACCCGAATGGCCACCAATGCAGAGCGTGTCGGCGAGGCGAGATCGATGATCGAACGCTACGAATATGAGATCGCGAGTGGCGAAGAAAAACTCCACGACCAAGAATCCGAAATCGCGCGTACTGACGAACGCATCGCAGAAATGTTGACAATCCTGCGCGCCGGAGAAGAGCGGTTGACGGCTGCCTCGGATCGGGTGAATCAAGCACGGTCCGCGCGGGTCACTGCTGAACGCTCAGCGCATGATCTCGCGTCCGAGGTGGGGCAAATTGAAAGCCGTTTAAACGCGCTCCGTGGACAGGCATCATCTGCCGCAGGACGGCGGGAGGCCGCCGAAG
>JBGSMR010000023.1:0-6454 GCA_041740065.1 Chthoniobacterales bacterium | reverse complement strand
CCCGGCGTCGATAGCCTGAACAAAAATTGGCTCAGCTCCCACGATTTCCGTGAGGCGCAGTCCGTTTCGGAATTCGAGAATCAGCGTCTGATGAGCGAAACCATGGGCGTGATTGGCTGGAACATGACTCCCACTCTGATGAAGCGCGCGAGCAACCTCACGACGGCGTGGGGCGTGAGTCAATTTACTGCGCACATCAACGTGCTCAGCCGCAATCTGACCGCGCTCGGTTGGCCGCCGGATTGGTACACGGAAAACCCGTATTTTCCTTATCTCCACCTCTGGGCGGATTTTACCAGACGCGCCAATTTCATCACCTCGCACGGCCACACGGTTCCTGATGTGCTTTTGCTCAATCCGATGGACAGCGTCTGGGCGCTCTCCAGCGACGGTTTGTTGGACGCAAATTCCCCGATGGACCTCCTCTCGCTGAACGACAACTTTGGGCGTGATGTGCTGCGAATGGACATCGTTTATGCGGATGCCATCGCGCAGCTTACGGAAGGCCGGGTTGAGTTCCTCTGCGTGGATAATTATTATCTTCGCAAGCTTGCACCGACAGGTGGAAAACTCGTCGGTAACGGCTTCAGTTTTCGCAGCGTGGTGATGCCGCCCATGTTCGTGATGCCGCTCGACGTTGCGCGGAAACTCATCGATTTTGGCCGTGCGGGTGGTGCCATTTATTCTCTCGGTGAGCTTCCGTCCGCGACTCCTGAGAACGGTGCGAACGACCCGGAACTCGCCGCTGCCATGCAAGAACTACGCAGCCTTCCCACCTTTGAATACTGTTCGTCGGGACTGATGCCGGTCATCGAAAAACCGGACAGCGGCCTGCGCTCGGCCGTCACTTTTGAGTCGGGAGCATTTCCGATGATCCAGCAGCATCGGCGGATCGATTCCCGCGATTTCTTTTGGTTGGTGAACAACACGGAAAGCGATCAGGCCGCGACCGTTTTGGTGAAAGCGGCGAAGGGCGCGGCTGCAATCTGGAACGCGGAAACGGGCGCGATCCAGCCGCTTTCCTCAGAAGACACGCCCTCGGGAAGCCGGGTCGCATTGACCTTCACACCCAATGAGGCGTTTTATCTGGTCTTCGATCCGCAACAGCCGCCGGTGTCAGCCCAGCCGGAATCCCCGGTGAGCACAACCCTCGCCTTGGAAGGTCCGTGGAAATGGCGGATCGACCCGGAATCTCAACCTCCCGTTCCGAACGTCGTTTCGCTGCCCGAAGAGCTCACTTCCGTTGATGGCGTCGAGCGTGGCCTGGAATCGTGGAATGCGCATGGCCTTGCAGCCTTCAGTGGGTATGTCGATTACACCACGGAGTTTAAGGCTCCGCCCGGCGCAACTCAACTCGATCTCGGTCGCGTCGAGCACCTCGCGGAAGTCTGGATCAACGACAAACCCGTCGGCGCACGCCTCTGGGCGCCTTATACCTTCAACATCGCGCCGGCCCTCCGGCCCGGAAAAAACACTCTGAGGATCCGCGTTGGCAACCTCATCGCCAACAATCTGGGGCAACCGGTCGAAGCTGGGCTTTTCGGTCCGGTGACGCTCGGAGTGACCAAACGTTAATGTCTGCCCCAATGGAATCCATGAAAGCCTCCTTCCAACCGACCGATTTGCGCTGCGAATACCTTCGCGATCCCTTGGGGATCGACGTGTTCCTACCCCGGCTAAGCTGGCGGCTGGAATCCCTCCAGCCGGACGCTCGCGGGCAGCGGCAGACCGCCTATCAAGTTGTGGTGACGTCGGGCGAAAGTGAGTGCTGGGATTCCGGGAAGGTGGAGTCCGACGAAACTCTGCACATTGTCTATGCCGGGCTACCGCTCACCTCCGGGCAGGTCTGCCAGTGGAAAGTGCGCGTCTGGGACCAAGCCGGACGCGAGTCCGGTTGGAGCGCGCCCGCGCTTTGGACGATGGGGCTGCTAAAGCCGGAGGATTGGAAGGGAACCTGGATCGGCCTCGATGGCGGGGAAGCGTCGCAGACGAAATTTGACAGCGGATGTTGGATCTGGCATCCGGATGGTGATGCGCTGGCGGGCGTGCCCGCCGAGACCCGCTACTTCCGACGTGAGCTCGACGTGCCGCGGGATCGAACCCTGCTCCGCGCGAGTGTCTACGTGCTAGCCGACAGTAACTTTGTGCTCTCGGTCAACGGCGAGAAAGCGGTGGATGGGGTCGGTTTTCCGATGGGCACGGAAACAGATGTCGCACCGATGCTGCGGCCCGGAGCCAACATCCTCGCTGTCGAAGTAACCAACCAGCCGGAGCCTCCGCTGAATCCTGCCGGCCTGCTTGCGGAGGTCCGGCTCGAATTCACCGAGGGCGACCCCGTCGTCCTCACAACGGACGCCCGATGGCTCGTCGCCAGCGCTGCGGCGGCTGGGTGGTGCGGATTGGATTTTGATGATAAATCCTGGCTTCCTGCCCGTGTGCTGGGTCCGGTCGGCATCGCACCATGGGGGCCGGTGAGTGAGGATGAACACCGGCGCCTGCCCGCACGGATGCTTCGCCGCGAGTTCCAAGCGGCCCCGCATGTCACGCGGGCGACCGCCTCAGTTTGCGGGCTCGGATTTTTCGAGTTTTATCTCAATGGCAACAAGATCAGCGACCATCTCATGGATCCTGCGCAGAGCCGCTGGGACAAACGCGCAATGGTTGTGACCTTTGACGTCACCGCGGCCGTGCGCCCCGGCGCAAACGCTCTGGGTGTCTGGCTGGGCAATGGCCGGTTCTTCGCCCCGCGCATCCGAATCCCGACTTATACCCACACATTCGGCTATCCCAAGGTGCTGTTTCAGCTTCAGTTGGAATACAGCGATGGTAAGGCCGAAACGATCGTTAGTGACGGACAGTGGAAAATCACCGCTGACGGTCCGATCCGCGCGAACAATGAATTCGACGGCGAGGAATACGACGCACGCCGCGAGCAGGACGACTGGGCGGAGGTGGGCTTTGACGATAGCGCATGGCAGTCGGCGCAGCTTGTCGAAGCTCCCGGCGGCAGGCTCATCGCCCAGATGCTCGAACCGATGCGTGTGACTGAGGTGATCCCGACTGTCGAGATCACCGAACCGCAGCCCGGAATGTTTCTCGTGGATTTTGGTCAGAACCTTTACGGCGTGGTTCGGATGAAGGTTCGCGGCCCCTCTGGAACGCGGGTACAAATCCGCACGTCGTTCACCAAGCGGGAAGACGGCACCATCAAGATGGAGGATAACCGCAGCGCATGGTCCACCGACGTTTACACGCTGCGTGGGAACGGCGAGGAAATCTGGTCGCCGCGGTTCCGGGGCCAGGGCACGCGCTACGCTGAGGTAACGGGGTATCCCGGCACGCCAACGGCGAAAGATTTCGAATTGCTCGTCGTGCACACCGACCTCGAACCCACTGGCGAATTCGACTGCTCGAACGATCTATTGAACCGGATCTATGCGAATATCCTGCGTAGTACGCGCATGCAGGAGCGTAGCGTGCCGCTCGACCCCGACCGCGACGAACGGCAGGCGTGGCTGGGCCACCCGGCCAAAACCTCGGAGAGTGAAGCACACCTTTTCCACGTTGCCCCGTTCTATCAAAGCTTCATGGAAGAGATCCGGGTCGATCAACGCGAGGATGGCGATATTTCCGACGCTGGGTCGATCTGGCCATTTTACAGCGCCGACGTCATCTGGCCGAGCGTGATCACGATCCTGCCAGATTGGTTTTTCACGTTCTACGGCGACCGGCGGATTCTTGAGGATAACTTCGAAACCATGGTGCGCTGGATGCGCTTCCATGAGGCAACCAATCTGCTGCCGGATTTCACGGTGAAGGCGGGATTTTACGGCGACTGGGTCGATGCCGGAAGCATGGACCTGCGGACGACCGACAGCGGCTCCACCTCCAGACCGCTGATGTACTCTGCGTATTTTTATCATAATTGCCGCATCGTCTCTCGCGTGGCGGATTTGCTCGGGAAACCGGATGAAGCCAGGACCTTTGGGGATCTCGCCGCAAAGGTGCACGCCGGGTTCCTCAGCCGTTTTTACAATTCGGAAACAAAGACGTTCGAGAGCGAAACCCAATGTTCCTATGTCCTTCCCCTCGCCTTTGGGTTGGTGCCGGACGTGGACCGCGCGGCGGTCGTCGCGAACCTAGTGGAGGATATCATGGTCCGCCATGGAGGGCACCTGTCGGTGGGCTTGATCGGCATGCAGTGGTTCATGCAGGTGCTCACGGACGCTGGACACCCCGAGGTTGCCTATCACGTAGCCACCCGCGCGACCCGTCCAAGCTGGGGATACATGACCGAGCAAGGTGGCACTTCGATCTGGGAACGCTGGGATCAGGATACTCGCGATCCGGGGATGAATGGCGAAAGCCAACTCATTCTGGCAGGAAACCTTGGCGCTTGGTTTTACCAAGCCCTCGCCGGCATCAATGGCGATCCCACGCAGCCTGCGTTCAAGCACATTATTCTTCGTCCTCGATTAGTCGGCGATTTGTGTCGCGTGAACGCCTTGTTTCGCTCGCTCCGCGGACCGATCCGCAGCGAGTGGACAATCGACGATGACATCTTCGATTGGCGGATCACCAT
Source organism: Chthoniobacterales bacterium (assembly GCA_041740065.1). Taxonomy (GTDB): domain Bacteria; phylum Verrucomicrobiota; class Verrucomicrobiia; order Chthoniobacterales; family JAATET01; genus JBDNGG01. Next base: position 1,872 of record JBGSMR010000023.1, on the reverse strand, counting down.
CCCGCCGAACACGACGGCGACGGTCTACGTGCCCACACGTGCGCCATTGACTGAGAGCGGCCAACCGGTTGGTTCCTCGCCCGGAATAAAATTCCTGACCCAAACCGCGGACGCGTCGGTCTATGAAGTCGCTTCAGGAAATTATCATTTCACCTTCCAGTCCCAACCGCTAAAAGGCATATTGTAACTCCGGTCAACTCCCGCAACTTGGTTCTGCAAAAACGCGTCGTCTAGACAAGCATCCACACAACTACACCAAGCCCGCCGCACCCTATGACCATGAAGAAGATTCGTCTCACAGCCAGAACCTGCCTTCTTCTTTCCCTCGCTGCGGGGAGGCTCTTTGCTGGCGATCTTCCTCTGGCCAATCCGTCCTTCGAGGAGGAATGCTCCACGGATTCCAAGATCGGCAACTGGTGGCTCGTCCCGAGTGCGGTCGGAGCCGCATGGGGTCGCTTTGATAGACCGACCGGAGGTGTTGTAGCCTCGGAAGGTGTCACTCTTCTTTTCACCAACAGCACAGGAGCGACCATCGTGCAGCTCATCAAAGAAACGACAATCCACCCGGGCAAATACGTCTTTTCCGCAGATGCGGCTAGCCCGACCTGGGGAATTGGCAATGATACGCTCCCCCCCAGGGGAATTCATATGGCAGTCTATGCCATCCCCACCGCCGATGAACAGGAGCCTCGCTTCACGATGATTGCTGAGAAATTAATTCCCGCAGAGGAAATGGGGCAGGATGAAAACTGGAAAACCCTCGAAATCGCTTTCGAAATCCCGGCTGACTCCCCCTTTATCGGACAGTTCTTTCAGATCAACATCTCCAGCACCTCACCCCCACCAAACGCTCCCGAACCCGCCCAAGTGAACATCGACAACATCAGAGCCCAGAAACTCGACTGAAATCAATACGTATTGGATATCGCAGAGTGCGATAGAAAAGGCAGCTTTAGCGCTATTTCCAGTGGGTGAATATCAAAAAAAGCAGACTCGTGCGGAGGTGGTAGAGGCGCAGAGAATCCAGATAGAATGCAAGAGAACAAAACTGGCACCCAGGTGCTTGAAGCGGCTATAAACGTCCATCGGGAGCTTGGGGCCTGGACTTCTAGAGACGGTTTATGAGGTTATTTTGGCTCGCGAGCTGTCCGATCATGGGTTGAGGTGGAGCGGTAGGTCTCAGTCCCAGTCCTCTATAAAGGGATCAGATTTGACGAGGGGTTCCGGGCTGACATCATTGTCCCATCAGCTTGGGTTCTGATGGTCGCCATTCCTCTCGCGGGCAGCGGCCGAAGGGATTTACGGCATTTTCGCTCCAATATCACTTCCGCTCTTGTGGCAGTTTTCAGCGGTGGTTCACGAACGGCGCTTGCCAATCCGATTCCGTGCGGAGGCTGAGATGGTGGATGCGTGGGTAAAAGATGCCGTCTGGATGCGGTGATCTGCACCCACTCTGGACATGCTGTGGGAATCAAGAATGCCGGGTTCAATATTCCCCGCGACGTCAAATGAGCGCATAGGAACCTCGCATCGGATGTCGCCGGTTCGATTGCACCCCGGCTATTCCTGTCCATTTAAGAATTCGACTATGTCAAACTCGATTTCCAACAGTCGGGGAATGGGACTCAAGCCATAGATCCGCAGTTGTACTTCCCGCACTCTCTCCGGAGCAAATCGGGCTCCAGGCGCGGTGGTTCCGAAAACCCACGGATGGAAATCTGCATAGGCCAACCATACGGTGGACGCGGGAGGCTCGTCTCGCAGGCGTCCCAAGTTCTCGATAATTGTGAAGCGTTGCCCGGCATCATCAATGAGGTCGACTCGGGTGCCGATAGAGTTTCCCTCGGAATCTTTGACGGTAAGACGAATCAT
>JBGSMR010000461.1:0-6490 GCA_041740065.1 Chthoniobacterales bacterium | reverse complement strand
TATAACCAGCCGATTTCGGGCATGTCAGTGTTTTACACTGCTCATGCCCGTCCTTTTTTCCCTCCGGTCCCCCTCAGATCCTTGCCCCGCCCTTCACGGACAGGCTCTAGGTAACAGTGGGTGTGTTGTTGGGTTACAGTTTTTGAATGTGTGGGTGACTGTTTTACGCAACATGTAAGAACTGGTAACGGGCCTTTTAGGCTTGTTCAACCACGCAGTTCGCGGCGTTCAATAGGGTCACTTCGCCGAAAACGCTCTTCAGTTTGTGATCGGTTTGCTGGGTTGATGGAGACCCACTCGGGCCCATTGAGCATCCATGGCCGCATCGCCATCGCGGTAGCTCATCCAATTTCGGTAGGGCTGGTATATTGATTTTTCGGTTGCAGGAAGCGCGCGCGCTTCAATAGCGATCATCTGATCTGGAGACATGGGAGAAAACGCTGCTGCCAGGGCGGCATTTTGACGGAGTTGATCCGCGGTGGTCACCCCGCTCACGATGGATGTCACCGGATGGGACCAACCGTAGTCGAGGCCTTCTTGAAGGGTGAAAATATTGTCTTGTACGGGGCGAAAATTCCCCCCTAGCGTTTTCATGGCCAGTGGTGCGATATTTTGGGCAATCAACTCCGGCAGGACGCGCCGGACGAAGGCATTGGAATTTGCCTCAATGGGCGAAATCGGAATTAGACACGCATCGAAAGCTGCCTTTTCGGCGAGCACGGCCAGATGGACATCTGGCTCGGTGTGGCCGGTAAATCCTATGTAGCGCACTTTACCTTGCTGCTTGGCATCGAATAATGCTTGCACCACCCCTTTGGAGGAGAACCCCTTTTTTACCTGATCTAGCGTCGCAACCGCGTGCCATTGCCAGAGGTCTAGATGATCGGTACGCAGCCGTGTCAACGACTCCTCCAGCATTCGCATGGCCATCGAATAATCATCCGAATTGTCATGCGTGCAAACTTTTGACATGAGAAAAAACTGATCGCGTCGGTCTTTGATCAGTTTGCCCATCAGTTCTTCGGACTGGCCCCCGTGGTAGTCCCAGGCATTATCGAGAAACGTTGCGCCGACTTCGATGGCGGTATCGATGATTCGCGCAGCTTCGTCATCAGAGGCCAAACGCAGCGCATGGCCCCCCACTGCAAGTGTGGGAATCATCTCGTCATGTCGGCCGAACTTTCTCTTTGGAACAAGAATCCCGTCGGTACGCGCACTCTCCGCCGCAATGCCCCGACCGAATGAACTAGCCAACAAAAGCCCGGCAGTCGTGAGTCCGAGTTTGCGTAAAAATTCGCGGCGTTCTAGTGGGCTGTCTGATGGCTTCATGATTTTGGAGGCGGTGTAAGACTAATGATCGGCAGCGGCCGATGTTTTCTCGAACTTTAAGAGGCGGGATAGAAACCGGGTAGCATCAACAGTTGTCGGTGATTGAAAGAATTCAACAGCAGGTTGGGAGCAATTGATTTTTCCATCGGAGAGGAATGCGATATGATCCGATACCATCTGGGCGAATCCCAGCTCGTGAGTGACGAGGATGAGTGGGATCGAAGATGTCCGTAACCCGAGGATCACTTCGAGCACCTCGGCTGTCATTTCCGGATCCAAGGCAGAGGTGGGTTCGTCGAATAAGAGAAACTCTGGATTGCAAGCGAGGGCTCGAGCGATCGCGACGCGCTGCTTCTGCCCGCCAGATAAAGCCGATGGTCGTTTGCTTGCGTGATCCAGCAGTTGGAAACGCTCCAGGATCTTCCGCGCTCGGATCAGAGCCTCGTCGTTTGGCAGACGATGCACCTGGGTAAGCGGCAAGAGCAGATTTTCGAGGGCACTGAGATGAGGAAAAAGATTGAAGGCTTGAAAAACAATACCGACACGCTGCCGCCACGCCCGCAGGGCCTGGTTTGACGTTGGCATTGTCACACCATCGATGAGAATTTCCCCATAATCTGGACGATCCAATCCGGCAATGAGCCGGAGGAGTGTTGACTTCCCGCAGCCTGACGGTCCCAGCAATGTGAGAACGTGCGAAAACGAGATGCTCGCAGTCAGGTCATCCAGCACACGATGCGCGCCGAATGATTTCGTCACTCCGCGCAGTTCAAGAATCATAACGGAATTTTTCCTCCAAGTATCTTGCTCCGAAGGAAATTGGCAGGGTAAGGATGAGATATCCCACAGCAAGTGGCACGAAGGATTCGATGGTGCTGTAGGTTGCCGAATTGATTTGAAGGGCAGCGTGCGTGAACTCGGAGAGCCCTATTACCGACAGCAAGGACGAGTCTTTGATCAATGACGCAAATTGTCCCGCCAGAGGAGGCAGCGTCTGTCGGAGCGCCTGAGGAATGATGACAAAACGGTAGGTCTGCCAGCCGGTGAGTCCGATGGCGCGCGCAGATTCCAACTGGGACGCGGCGACTCCTTCGATCCCGGCTCGAAGCATCTCCGCCAGGTAGGCGGCGCTGAAGATCGAGAGTGCAATCAGGCCCACGAGAATCCGGTCGGAAATCCCCACGCCAGGAGCAATGACATAAAACAATATGAGAATTTGTACCAGCAAAGGCGATCCCCGTACAACCTCGACAAATAGGGATCCCAGAGCACGTGCTGGGACGAAAGATGCCCTTCTCAAAAGTACGATCATCGCTGCAAAAACCAAACTCAGCACCAGCGATGCTGCCGATAGCCCGATGGTTAGCAGCCATCCCTGCACAAAAACCGCGCGATAGTTCCAGACGGAATCCCAGTTTCCTGCTGACCCGCTGATCATGAGGAAAAACGTCAGAACTCCCGCGAACAGGATCGCCAAAAGGCTGGCGAAGACGGTTGCTGCAAACGGATGCGCCGGTTGACCATCCCGATGCCAAATCCACGAGCGGCAACCCTTGGCTTGTGCCAATTCAAGGCCGGATGAGGTGCTGAAATTTGAGCTATCGCTCATCCGGACCGTGAATTAATGCGTGCGTTCAGGAATGGATGGCATGCCCTTGCGAGGCATGTGCCGCTTCGTGCACCGCTTCGCTTAGCGTCGGATGCGCATGGATCGTTTCGATCAGTTCCTCGTAGGTCGCTTCGAGGTTTATCGCGAGGCCAAGCTCCGCGATGAGCTCGGTTGCTGATTCTCCGAGGATGTGCGCACCGAGGATTTCACCGTGCGTTTCGCCAACGATGAGTTTTACAAATCCGTCCAACTCGCCGATGGCGCGCGCTTTTCCGCTCGCCATAAAAAGGAATTTTCCAACTTTATATTTTAGTCCTTTTTCTTTTGCTGCGCGTTCGGTGAGGCCGATGCTTGCAACTTGCGGGTGGCAATATGTGCAACCCGGGAAGAGCGTTACCTTCTTAGGCTTAAACCCTGGGACGAACATGCCCTCCACGGTTTGGATGGCCTCAAAACTGGCAACGTGCGCAAGCCATGGCGGTCCGATGATGTCACCTGCCGCGAAGATGCCGGGCACTGTGGTCTCGTAGCGGTCATTGGTCTGAAGGTAGCCACGGTCTGTGAGGCCCAATTTGAGCGAACCTTCGGGGAGGAGTGGTTGCACGCCGATCGCCACCAGCGCGAGGTCAGCTTCCAAAGTTTTCTCGGCACCCTTTGCGTCAGCAACTGTGATCTTGACTCCAGTGGCGGTCGTCTCGGTCTTGACGGTCTTGTGGTTGGTCAGAAGCGTCAGTCCTTGCTTGGTAAGCACTTTCTCCAATGCCTGTGAGACCTCCGTATCTTCGACTGGGAGCACATTGGGCATCATTTCAACCACGGTGACTTTCGTTCCGAAGGCGTTCCAAAAATACGCAAATTCAATTCCGATGGCTCCCGCACCGATGACGACCACAGATTTCGGCTGAGTTTGTAGCGAGAGTGCTTCTTTTGAGCCGATGACGGTTTTGCCATTGAATGGAAAGCCGGGCATTGGCCGGGTGACGCAGCCCGTGGCGATGAGGATATTCTTAGCGGTGTGTTTTTCTTCTTTGCCATCCGCAAGTTTAACGGTGACTTCGCCGGCCTTCTCCAACGACGCATCCCCCCGGAGCGAGTCGATTTTGTTTTTCTTCAAAAGGTATTCCACGCCGGCAGCGCCTTTGTCAGAGACGTCGCGTGAGCGTTTCATGATTTTACCCCAATCGTAGCTTAGTCCCTCGACCTGAAACCCGAACTCCGTGGCACGGTGTGCCATGGTGTGGTAGAGCTCTGCATTCTTTAAGAGCGCCTTGGTTGGGATGCAGCCCCAGTTGTTGCAGGTGCCGCCGCCCCGTTCACGTTCAACTACAGCTACTTTTTTTCCAAGTTGTGCAGCCCGGATTGCTCCGACATAGCCGGCAGGGCCTGCCCCAATTACTATCAAATCATATGATGCCATCCGAATGAGATAGTCTGAAATGTGTGGATGCTCAAGGGCGAAGGTTTCGCTGAGCGAATAAGACTCCTATGCGGGCGCGTGGGGGCGTTTGCGTCCGAACAGAATGCCGCATCCCAGCGTGAGCAGACATGTCAGCGGGTACATCCACGCGAAGCTGATTTTTGGACGTAGTTCCCCAGCCTGTTCCATCGTGATTGCACCAAATGTGGCTAGGAGATTGTAGATATCCGGGCGGACTGCCAGCACGATGAGAATCGAAAGAATCGCGCCGATCCACACCCCGCGGATATCGCGACGGATCGGTGATATCGCCAGCAGGAAGGCACCAAGTAGCGGGCCATAGGTGTAACTCACCATCCCGAATGCAAGACTCAGAAGATCGATTTTGTCGCGGATGGCTTGTAATCCGATAGCCACGATGATGAGAAGAACTCCCCAAAGGACCACCGCGACCCGGGACTGGATCAGGAGTTTTTTATCGTTTCCTCCATTCAATCCCTCATTCCCGTGCATCAGTGACAGGGATGTTTGGGAAAGTGCTGCAAGCGCGGAGTCGAGGCTTGAGATCGCTGCCGCAAACGCTCCTGCCAGGATCAAGCCTGTCAATCCAGGCGGCAAACTGGTGGTGATCCACACTGGGAAAACGAAGTCCGCACTTTCGCTGAAGAGCGCAGCTTCTGCGGCAGAAGGTGCATCTTGTTGATAGTGCACGTAAAGAGCGACACCGATAAAAAGCATGAGCACGGTCACGACCTGCGAAAGCGAGCTGACAATGATTGCCTTCGCGGCATCAGAGCGGTTTTTGCAGCAAAACATGCGTTGCGCGTTCAGTTGATCGGTCCCAAACGCAGCGAGATTTTGGAAGGGCATCGCGAGCAACGCCACCCACATGGTGAATTGGACATCGGGATCTGTGCTCAGGTCGATGAGTTTGAATTTCCCCGCCTCCGCACCGGCCCTCACCAATTCTGGAAGTCCGCCTTCAATCGACCCAACGAGCCAAATAAATCCAAGCGCGCCGCCCAGCAAGAAGATGAAAAATTGGATGACGTCCGTCCAAATCACGGTCGTCATGCCGCCCATGATTGTCCATATCATCGCGAATATCCCGATGATCACGATGCATAATTCGAAGCTGAGTCCGGTCACTGTTCGTAGGATCAGCGCTGTGACGAGAAGCCGCACGCTCTGACCCAAAACCGAACTGACGAAAAACAAAAGTGTCGTGAGTTTTCGGGCTCCGGCTCCGAGGCGTTCCTGCATGTAGTCGTAAGGACTAAAAATCTCCCGCTCGTAGAATACTTTGACAAACCAAATGCCGACGATGAATCGGGCAGCGACAGATCCGATTGCCCATTGCAGATAGGTGAAGTTGCCTCCTGCGGCGAAAACCATCCCCGGCACACCCACAAATGTGATGGCGCTGATTTCTGTTGCGATGATCGATCCGCACACGGCCGGCCATGGCAGCGAGCGGCCGGCAAGGAAGAAATCCTTCATCGTGCTCTGTTTGCCGCGTAACGCGTGGCCAATCCAAGTGGTTAAAAGCAGGTAGCCGATAAGCACACCCCAATCGAGAGTGGTGAAATGCGTGTGTACACCTTCCATAATCAGGCGGCGTTGCGAGGAGTGATTCGCTTGGTCACAATCTTAGAATTTCTCGCACTGGAAAGGTATTTTTCTCGTCGCGATGGGGGCAAAATATTAATTCCTGCTTCCACATATCCGCCCTTTTGCTGCAGGTAGCTGTAGGCCTGCGTGGATAGTGCGAAAAGCTGCCGCAGCCCACGATCGGCAGCGAGTGTTTCGATGAAGGCCATGAGTTTTCTACCGTAGCCTTGGTTCTCATGCCCCTTGCTCACATAGAGGCAGGCGAGTTCGCCCGATTGTTCTTCCGCGTAGGCGTGTAGAGCCACACAGGCGACGGGTGTGCGGTCCACCTCAAGAAGCCAGTAGTCTTCCAGATGATCTAGGATTTCACTGCGTGTGCGCCGAATGAGTTCTTCGCTCTTCACCGACTGGCGGATTAACGTCATGACGCCCCGCACGTCTTTCTTAAATACCCGTCGGATTTGTTGATACTCGTTCGAGTATACCATTGTTCCGAACCCCTCATGGCTGAAAACCTCCGTGAG
>JBGSMR010000460.1:0-6980 GCA_041740065.1 Chthoniobacterales bacterium | reverse complement strand
GCTCCTCGCTGCGGTATGCAGCCAGTAGAGTCTTGCTGCGTTCTTCAATGTTTGCCTGGCTAATGTCCAATCCGCCTTGAACTGCGGCGGTTTGAAGCTTTTGGAATTGGATGTCGATTTCATTTTCGACTTTGCGTATCGGCGCTAGCTGCGCTTCGTTGCCGCTGAGCAGGAATACCCGGTGTCCCTGTTGCCCCTGCACGATGAAATCATGAAAAGCCTCAAGCTTATCCACCAAATCTCGCGAGATCTGACCCTCTTTAAAATTTTCGTCTAGCTCTTTAACAGCGAAAAAGGAGCCCAGCGCGAGCACTGCCAATGCAAGAAATGCGACGGCGTAGCCGGTGAAAATTTTGTGGCCTATTTTATATGTCATATATCTTTCGAGGTCGACATTCTCTACCGATTTCAACCGAATGTGAAACTGAAACTCGCATTGGCTCTGTTCACTTTTCGGTCTAGCTGGAGCCTATCAACGTGCTGCAAATAATGCATTTGCCGACTCAAGGTGGGTTCTTCGCTATTTTCAGTGGGTTGATTCTCCCGCAGCGGCGCGGAGCGGCCGGTATGCGTGTCGAAACCCTCCGTTTTGATCCGTGCCAAGGGCTACTAAATCTCGCCAACAATGCCATAGAATTTTTGAGCCATTCAAGCTGATCGATGCAGGCGCTTATGAATGCGGGCAGTTGTAGATCGTGACCGGACGGATTCGAGGATCGTGTTTGTCTGCCGATTCGGTTTGACGCTGGGGCGCGATCTCGGCAACTTTTTGGGATGCGAAAGTTCGTTGGGTTTGTCCTTATTCTCCTCCCGTTTTCTACTTTGTCTGCGCAGAGCGGCAATCTGCTGGGCGAACTATCCGCCGCTGACGCGAAGCGGGTCGAGGCGGGGCAGCAAGTTCTCATTACGAGGGCGATTGATGGATATCCATGGCCAGAAGCGCAAATTTATCAACGCACGAATCTCAGCCCGGCATCCTTGATGGCCGTGTTTTTCGATTATAGCCAGGCGTTTCGTTTTGTGCCGAATTGCAAGGTATCGACAATCAGCAAACAGATCACTCCGGTCCTCGCTGAAGTGGATTATGAGGTCTCGGTGCCCATTTTGCCGGACGAAGCATACACGGCGGAAAATGCGTTGAAACGACTTCCCGGTGGCGGATATGCGGTTTCATGGAGGGTGATCCGTGCCACAAGTATCGAGAGCAGCGCGGGCAGCCTGTATGTCGAACCGCAGGGGGACGGTTCGATCCTTCGCTATACGAATCTTATAAAACCTGCATCAAGGGCGGCAGTATTGCTCAGAGGAATAATGATTAGCCAAATGAAGGATACCGTACAGGCAATCATCGATGAGGCCGAGGGAATGCACTCCAAGTTTCCCTTTGTGGTCGAAGGGAAGATCACTGCGATGGAAACTGCGCTGAATACGCCGTAGTCGAGGCGGGGTGGCTCGCACTGCTTCACAAAACCAGTAAGTCCACCAGATCGCTGCGCAGCGCACGTTCATCTCCCACCTTAAAATCGTCACCTGCAAGCATCCAGACGTCTGAGCCTGTTGGCATACGGAAACCCAAACGAACAGCACGGCTCCCAGGATAGCGGCTGATTGCTTCAGATATTGTCGTGAAATCCGAATCGACCTGCAGTTTCGCATGGTCCAGCAAGAGATCCACAGGACGTTTTGTTGCGCGTGGCTTTAGCGCTTCAAATGAATTTGCATTTACGCGGAGGGATTCATCACGCTTGCTCACTCTCACGGATGCTCCGACGACATTTCCAGCAACCAGAAGTTCGGCGTATTTTGTGTAGGAGTCTTCCCATGCTGTCATTTCTATGGGTCCCGTGAAGTCTTCAAGGATGATGACAGCAAACGGTTTGCCGTCCTTGCGGGTGAACTTTTTCTCCACCGAAACAATCATGCCTGCCAATTTCATCGATTCAATTTCCTCGACGGCCATAGCGGTCGAGACACGCGAAAATCGGGTGCTTTCCAGGGCGCCAGCGTAAGCGTCGAGTGGATGGCCAGTTACGTAAAATCCAAGGAGTTCCTTTTCAAATCCGAGGGTCTCTATTTTTGACCATGGATCAATGATGGTTCCGTTCTTCTCCCGTGCCGCAGGAGTGGATGTGGTGTCAAACACATCGAAGAGCGAAACTTGCCCGCTGGCACGATCCCGTTGCACTGCCGCAGCGGATGCCATGGCATCATCGACCTGCGACAACACCGCAGCACGGTTTGTGTCGAAACTGTCAAACGCTCCACATTTTACGAGGCTCTCGACAACCTTCCTGTTCACCGCGCGGGAGTCGAGGCGCGAACAAAAATCCTCCAGCGAGGAAAATGCCCCGGATGCCTGGCGCTCGCTGATCGCAGATTCCATCGCGCCGCTGCCGACGTTTTTGATGGCGGCGAGGCCGAACCGGATCGCTGGGAGTTTGGATGTCCGATCAGGTGCAAATTTCAGCGAACTGGCATTTACATCGGGTGGAAGGATCTCGATCTTCATGCGTTGGCACTCCGCTATGAGAGACGCAATTTTTTCGGTATTGTCGGAGTCATTGCTGAGGAGTCCGCACATGAACTCGACCGGGTAGTGTGCCTTGAGGTACGCGGTCTGGTAGCTAATCAGGCCATAAGCGGCGCTGTGGCTTTTGTTAAAGCCGTATTCCGCGAATTTTTCGAGAAATCCGAAAATGGCATTCGCCTGTTTTTCGGGAATTTGGTTTACCTTCGCGCAGCCCTCGACAAACGTGACGCGCTCCTTTGCCATCTTTTCCTTGTCCTTTTTTCCCATGGCCCGACGTAAAAGATCCGCCTGCCCTAGCGAGTATCCTGCTAGCACGTTTGCCGCGCGTTGCACCTGCTCTTGATAAATCATGATGCCATACGTGTCGGCACAGACTTGCTCGAGGAGTGGGTGCGCATATTCGACTTTCTTCAAGCCTTTTTTGCGTTCGATGTAATCCGGGATGAATTGCATCGGGCCTGGACGATAGAGCGCGAGGATAGCGATGATGTCATCAATGTTGCTGACATCAAAACGCTTGCAGCAGCTGGTGATGCCGCCGCCTTCCAGTTGGAACACACCGACCGTTTCGCCTCGGTTCAGTAGGTCGAATGACGCCTGATCTTCCATGGTGATCGTTTCCAGGTCGAAGTCAGGATTGCGCTGGCGGATCAACTCCATCGCGTCGTGGATCACGGTGAGTGTTTTGAGCCCGAGGAAGTCCATCTTGAGCATGCCGAGGTCGGTGAGTGGTCCCATGGCAAACTGCGTGACGACTTCGTCTTCCTTGCCGCGGCAGAGCGGAATGTATTCATCCAGCGGCCGATCTCCGATGACGACTCCTGCGGCATGGATGCCGGTATTTCGGGTTAGGCCTTCGAGCACAACCGCGTAATCCCAGAGTTGCTTGGTGGCAGGTTCGGAGTCAATCGCTTGCGCAAGTTCTGGATTCTTTTCTGCAGCTTGGGCGAGGCTGATGTTCAGTTCATTGGGGATCATTTTGGCGATCCGATCCCCTTCGCTGTAGCTAAGTCCCATCACCCGTCCGACGTCGCGGACGACACTTTTGGCGCCGAGTGTTCCAAACGTAACGATCTGAGAAACTGCACGTTCTCCGTATTTTTGACGGACGTATTCGATGACCTCGCCTCGGCGTGTCATGCAAAAGTCCACGTCGATATCTGGAGGACTTACCCGTTCTGGATTCAGGAAGCGTTCGAAGATCAATCCGAACCGAAGTGGATCCAAATCTGTGATTCCCAAGACATAGGCGATCAACGACCCCGCTGCCGATCCGCGCCCAGGGCCGACAGGAATTCCCTGTTGTTTCGCATGATTAATGAAGTCCCAGACGATGAGGAAATAGCTTACGAAGCCGGTTTTCTCGATGATGCCCAGTTCATATTCAAGCCGCTTGAGGAGATCTTCGTCGGATTCCGCTCGCTCACCGTAGCGCTTGCGAAGGCCGTCAAAACAGAGATCTCGGAGATATTGGCTGCGAGTGATGCCTTCCGGGGCGTCGTAAGCCGGGTATTTGGGCTTGTCGAATTCGAACTCCAGATTGCATCGTTCCGCGATGCGTAGCGTATTGGCGATCGCCTCGGGATGATCGGCAAATAAGGCCGCCATTTCATTGCCATCCTTGAAATAGAGTTCCGGCACATAGTGCATGCGTTTTTCATCATGCACCATCGACCCGGTTCCGATGCAGATCATCACGTCATGTGCTTCATGGTGTGAGCGATCGAGAAAATGGACGTCGTTGGCAGCCACCAGTCCGAGATTCATGTCCCGTGCAATGCGGATGAGGTCGGGTGTGACGAGGCGCTGCGCTTCGATGCCGTGGTCATGGAGCTCAACAAAAAATCGATCTGCTCCAAAGATGTCGCGATACGTGGCCGCCGTTTCCTCCGCTTTGCGTGGTTGGCCTTGGATCAGCGCCTGCGACATTTCGCTCTTCAGGCAACCGCTCAGCGCGATGAGTCCTTCTGAATGTTTACTCATCAGCTCATGATCCACCCGCGGCTTGTAATAAAACCCTTCGAGATGTGCGGAAGTGACAAGTTTCACGAGGTTTTGGTAGCCGGTTTCGTTTTCTGCCAGCAACGTGAAGTGAAAGGCGGCGTCCTTGCCTGAAGATGCCTTTTTGTCATGCATTGACCCGGGTGCGACATAAACTTCGCAACCAATGATCGGTTTGATACCCGCTTTTTTTGCTCCTTTGAAAAATTCGACTGCTCCAAACAGATTGCCATGATCTGTCATCGCTACGGCAGGCATTCCGTAAGCCGTGGCTCGTTTCATCAAATCCGGAATCCGGATCGCTCCGTCCAAGAGTGAATACTGCGTGTGAAGATGGAGATGGACGAAGGGCGCGTATGACACCCGGCGAAGATACCTGCGCATCCATCCGGCGGCAAGTTATGCCCGGTCAAAAAAATCCGCATCCCCGATCTTCTCTCTGCGCTTGATGCTTGCGCGGGAATCACTATGGTGGACAAACGTATATGAAAGAAACGCTGTTGGATAAAGTATGGAAGGCACACACTGTGCGCGAGCTCTCAAACGGGCAGACCCAGCTTCTCATTGGAACTCACCTCATTCATGAGGTCACAAGCCCGCAGGCCTTTGGCATGCTCCGCGATCTTGGGCTCAAGGTCCTCTATCCGGAGCGCACGTTTGCCACGGTCGATCATATTGTCCCGACGGACGAGAGCGTTGAGCCGTTTTCCGATGCTCTGGCCGACGACATGATCAAGGCGCTTCGGAAAAACTGCGAAGAGGCCGGAGTGACATTCTTTGACCTGCCGACGGGCAAACAAGGCATCGTCCACATCGTGGGTCCGGAGCAAGGGATCACCCAGCCAGGCACAACCATCGCTTGTGGTGATTCTCACACCTCGACCCATGGGGCGTTCGGGGCCATTGCATTTGGCATCGGGACCAGTCAGGTCCGCGATGTCTTGGCCACTCAAACCATGGCCATCGGTAAACCCAAAGTCCGGCGCATCAATGTCGATGGGAAACTGAACCCCGGCGTCTACTCAAAGGATGTCATTTTGCACATTATTCGTAAGCTCGGCGTAAATGGCGGTTTGGGCTACGCCTACGAATACGGTGGGAGCACGTTTGATGCATTCACGCAAGAAGAACGCATGACCGTTTGCAACATGTCCATCGAAGGGGGGGCGCGTGTGGGATATGTCAACCCGGATGATACCACATTTGAATACCTCAAAGGACGCCCTTATTCGCCAAAAGGCGCGGAATGGGATGCTGCCGTCGAACGCTGGCGTTCTTTTGCAACCGACGCGGATGCCGAATACGACGACGTCATTAATTACAAAGCTGAGGACATCCTGCCGACCGTGACCTGGGGCATCAACCCCGGACAAGCGATCTTTATTGATGAGAAGGTGCCTGCGCTGGAAGACCTGCCCGAAAAAGACCGCGCCACTGCAGTGGAAGCGCTCGGACATATGCATCTGAAGTCTGGCACCCCAATTAAGGGTACGAAAGTCGACGTCGCATTCCTTGGAAGCTGCACGAATGGACGCCTGTCAGATTTGCAGGAAGTTGCCCATTTCCTTAAAGGGCGCAAGGTTAATCCAACCGTCAAGGCGATCGTGGTCCCTGGCTCGCAGGCGGTTTCAGCCATCGCGGAGAGCCTTGGACTCGCAGACATTTTTCGCAATGCAGGCTTCGAATGGCGTGGAGCTGGATGCTCCATGTGCCTAGGCATGAATCCGGATAAATTGGTGGGTGATCAGCTTTGCGCGAGTTCCAGCAACCGAAACTTCAAGGGCCGGCAAGGGAGCCCAACCGGGCGCACTGTGTTGATGAGCCCGATCATGGTAGCGGCGGCAGCCATTACCGGAGAAATTTCGGATGCCCGCGAGGTGTTCGACCTCCACTGAGGTTTGCCGGAGTAGCTCATGCGATTGCCAATAGCCGGATTGCGAACTATTGGCATCGCAATGGTCGCTTTGCTAGTGACGACTGGTCCAGAGGCGCTTGGCCAGGAGTCCCTCGAGTCCATCCAAAAGCCCTTTCTGTGGCGCATCAAGGCGCATCCTGACGACAAACCCTCGTATCTTTTTGGTACGATCCATCTGTCGCGTCCCTCGGTAACGAAGCTTCCTCCCCGGGTCCTCGCGGCACTGCATGCGTCCGACGCAGTCTTTACGGAAATCCCGATGGACCCGCCCACCCTGGTGCGCATGACGCCGCATTTGTTCTTGGCCGACGGCAAAACGCTCGCCGAGGTGCTTCCAACGGACCTGCTGAAGGAGGCGCATAGTGCTGTCGAAGCGATCGATCCCAAGCTTCCGTTTGATCCTTTTTCGCGCATGCAGGTATGGGCGTTTGCCGCCGGACTGGCTGGCCTGGAGGATCAAATCAAATATCCGGGCGCATTGGCGCAGGATATGGTGATCTTTCAGCGCGGCGCTCTGGATGGTAAAGAGGTTGG